>DYOQ01000037.1:27983-29739 GCA_020720455.1 Bdellovibrio sp. | reverse complement strand
TATACCTAGAGGTGAATAAATGGAGAGACATTGCCACCTCTTGAATCTAGCAACTCTCTAACTATTTTACCATAATCTTTAGTTATCCCTAGTAAAAATCCTCCACCGCCGGCACCGCACAGTTTAAGATAGAACATCTCGCTCTCTAAACCTTTTTTCCACAGATCAAGATATGCTTTAGGAATCATCGGCCGAAAATGTCGATACTGAAAATCAGACAGTTCTCTGAAAAATTCATAGAGTGTATCAATGTTGCACTTTAAAAATGAGTTAATACACTCATTAGTAATGGGTAACAAAACATCATCGCATAATTTTGTAAAACTACTATTATTACATTTCTCTAAAAAAATATTAACGAGTGGTTCAGTTCTTCTAGATATTCCAGTTCCAAGTAAAAAGATGGCCCCACCGCTATCACTACTATAGATAGGAACATCAGCGGTACTAATTTCATGGTTATTAATCATAACTGGGAGATTTAAATAACTAATGAGTGGGTCGATTCCGCTGCTTTTTCCATGGAAATAAGATTCCATTTTAGTAAACTGATTTTTAAGATAATGAAGCATTGTAAGCGCTTCGTTTCGTGAATAACTTCCATAACGATCATATAAAGCAGCACAAAGAGCGCCCGAACTTCCAAGGCCCATTCCTCTTGGTACAGTCGATTCAAATCTAAGTCCTTGTCCAATTTCAAAAAGAGCATCTTCAAGATTTAGATCTATATCATGCTCGCCATTCTCGCTCATTCTTTGCAAATATTTAACAAAAGTAAATAGCTCTTGATCTATAGGAAGAGTAGAAAATGTACTATTACTACTCTGAAATTTGAGCTCACCAAAAAATTTATCATACGGCAGAGCAAGCCCTCTTGAGTTACGAATCAATCCATACTCACCAAACAGTAGAATTTTTGCCCCGAACTCTTTAGAACTCATAACAAACCTTATCTTCAATCCAGCTCAAAATATATTTACCTGCTAGCTCTCTCTCAATAAAACTTGATACGGCCTTATGATATGAGTTTGGATAAAGCAAATGAACATTTGGCCCAGCATCCATCGTAAAACAACAAGGGATCGACTCTTCCTCTCTAAATTTTTTGATTGACTCAATTACATTTAAACTGTTGGGACGTAGTAAGATGTATGGTGGATTTGAGCTCATCATTAGTCCATGAAGTTCTAGGGCCTCTGCTTCTACGATCTCACCAAATTTTTTTACATCTCCACTCTTTAAAACTTCGAATAACGCTAGAGATCTAGCATTAGCACGTTCAATCCTTTGCAACTTATATGGATGGTTACTCATTAACTGATGGCCAGTTGAACTTGAAACACTCTTAACCCCATCATCAACTATCAAAATCGCATCAGCATAATCTCTAAAATTTTCATGAAAATCTACAATTCTTGTAGCATACTCGTTACTACTCTTTAATAAATTAGACTCTCCCCAACAAACAACACCAGGATAAATAGATCTAGAAGCGCTTCCAGAGCCAAGACGCGCTAGATATGAAGTTTCAATCAACCTATCTTCTAAATTACATACTTGTTTAGTAATCCTCTCTTTTAGCAAGACAATCACTTTGGCCAAAGCGGCATAAAACGATGCACTAGAAGCTATCCCTGCTGAGTGAGGAAAACTATTTTTAGAAATAATTTTTAGCTTTAATTTATTTAAAAAGGAATATTGTGGAATCAAAGATTCTAGATACTTTAAAACTCTTGTCTTAAAATTTGAATTTGAA
>DYOQ01000037.1:24027-27883 GCA_020720455.1 Bdellovibrio sp. | reverse complement strand
AACTTAAACCATTGTCGCCTTCAAAAATAAAATCTAACACTAATCCTGCACTTGAATATTCATACTCGCAATCAATAGAAGTAACTGAGTTAGAAAGAGTAAAGCTAACAGACTGGTTAATTGGAAGTTGTTGATCACGCTTACCCCAATACTTAACTAGCGCAATATTTGAAGGCGCAGTAACAACAAATTTATTTTGATTAATGTTTAAACACACTTTCTCTTCCTGAATTTAAAACCAATTCACTATAAGGAAGAAGTGTCGGATAACCTTTGGAGACAAAATATTCTTTTGTTAAAGCGTAATCTCTACGACTTGTTACCATAACAAAATCACCACCCCAAGCGCCAAGTGATTTTATCTCTCCCCAAAAATCTGGAAACAACCTCTCTTTAATTTTTTGAAACCCAAATGTCTCGGCCACAATTGACTCATGAACATTAATTAAAGAATCAAACTCTTCCAACATATTTGTTCTCATCATCTCTTGAGAAATTTTAGTAATTGTTGCCACCTTCTCAGCACTGATTATATCTTTTTTTCCATTGTAAAGCTCAATAGCTTGGGCCGTGCTCTGCTTACTATTTAAATGTAAAAAAAAGATATTATCTTTAAAAGTTGGATCGAAATCAATCAGACTCCAACTTGGGCCATCTTTAGAATTTTTATAAAGAATTGGGCCATCAGATTGAGCACAAGCAATATCGTACCCAGAGCCACCAAAAGTATTAAACAGCAGCTCAAACGGGCCAATATACGCCCACTGAGCAATATTATAAATCAGTGTAGAACTGCTACCAAGGCCCCAATCAAGAGGGAATCTAATAACAGTATCAACAAAAACATCTCTATCATCTCGTAAAAAATGTTTATTCTGCTTTCTGGCCTCTCGTAAAATTTGTTGTAAAACTTTACCCTCTCTTGATAAGTCCTCTTCCTGTTTTAAACTATCAAAATGCCAAAATTCATATTTTTCATCAAACCAAACGTTACCGTGACAATCAAAACTTCTCCAATGCAAAACTGGATCATATGAATATCTATATTTCACACCAAGTGATTGTCCGACAGTTACCGGTAGAGCAAGGCCTTCAGCTCCACTTAATAAAAAATACTCTCCAGTAAGAAGGATTTTTCCATGCCCATAGAAAAACTCATCGTAACTATTTTTAAACGTATCACTTTTTTGATAATTAATTGTTTCTAGCATTAATGATATATCCTGATTTTTTCTAAAAAATCTCTGACACCTTTAAACGACACAACCTTATCTGTAAAAAAATCTTTTGCTTGAACACATTCATCTTCATTTGCTTGCAACTGATTTAAAATATTCATCAGGTGCATTCTCATATGTCCTTTTTGAATTCCAGTGGTAACAAGTGATCTAATTGCCGCAAAATTTTGAGCAAGTCCAACTGTTGCAACAATCTCCATCAGTTTAGCAGCGTTTGGCCTTCCTAAAAGATCAAGCGAAATTTTAGCTAGCGGGTGAAGCGTTGTCAGCCCACCAACTGTTCCAATCGCCATTGGAATATCTAACCAAAACCGAAACGCGCCCTCTTTAACCTCGGCCTGACTAAGACTTCGGTACTGGCCATCTCTTGAAGCATAAGCGTGGCCACAAGCTTCTACCGCTCTAAAATCATTCCCTGTTGCAAGAACAACAGCATCTATTCCGTTAAAAATACCTTTATTATGAGTTGTCGCTCTATAAATATCATTTCTAGCTATTTTAACTGCTGCACAGAATTTTTTTGCAAACAGCTCGGCACCAATTCCATTTCCAAAATCACCCAGCTCTTCAACCTTACACCTTACTTCGGCCCTTACTAAACAATCAGGGGTGTAGTTTGAAAGAATCGCCATTACTATGTGTAACTCTCTCTCCTCATCACTAAATGATTCATTACTAGCAACCATTCTAGAAAGATGTTGGCCAAGAGATTCGAGTACTGAGTTGATTAAATTTGCACCCATTGAATCACACGTATCAAACGTGGCCCACACTTGATAGAAATTATCTTCGATATCCTCTCTAGGTTTTAAAAGAATATCTAAAAGTCCACCACCTCTAGCTATCATGTTTGACATTAATGGTGAGACCTCTCTTATTAAGCTAAGCTTATTATACTCAAAAAAATCTACCAGTTTTTGAGCATCTCCCTTCCAAGTAAAATGGACTTGGCCAAATTTCTTAGTACCAAGAATTGTTGTTTTAAATCCACCTCTTTCTTTCCAAAATTTGGCAGATTTTGAAGCAGCAGCAACAACTGAACTCTCCTCAATAACCATTGGAACGTTATATGACTCGCCGTTAATAAGAACGTTAGGCAAAATTCCATATGGTAAGAAAAAATTTGTAATACTGTTTTCGCTAAAATCATCAAATAGTTTTTGCAATTCATCATCTGAATGCCAGAAACTCATAAGAGTCTCTTTTGCCAACTCTTTATCAGCTCCAAACGCACCAATAACTGTCTCAATTTTTTCTTCTTTCGTAAATTTTGAAAATCCCATTTTAGACATTGAAATAGTTCCTATCTAACTACCAAGTAGCTTCTTGCCATCTTAAGTAGGTCTAGTTGGTTACTTATAAATCTCTCAAGCTCTTCACTTGAGCTTTTTGCTGCATTTGCCATTAAATACGCAAACCCAATTACTGATGATTTATTTAACAGCTGTTGGTAATAGTGGCCATCAACTGCGCTGGTAATCCCGCCAGAAATAATAAACTCCTGACACAACACCTTATCTCCTAAACGATCTAGTAACTTGGCGAGGATATTTACCATCTCGCCTGCAAAATGTCCAACGCTTGAAAGTGGGTTTTCTCCAACAGATCCAGCACGAATCTCTTCAATTTTCGCAAAGTTAGTCCCACCTTTGGCCCCAAATTCTATCGCTGCTATCGGTAATTTTAACAGAGCTTCCAAAGATGATGGGCCAAACCCTTGTCCAACCTCTTTAACTATAATTTTTATGCCACTCTCTCTTACAAAATGCTCAATAGTCTCAAGAGGAGGACGTTTAAATCTATCTCCTTCAGGTTGAATCCACTCTTGAATAGGATTAACATGAATAATTAGGCCATCGTAGCAGTAGCGAGAAACTAGATCCTCAATTTTTTTAATCTCTTTTTTTAACAGAAGATCCTCTACTTGAGCAATCCCAAGATTCCCATAAAGAGGAAGGCCGTCTCCAACATAATGCCTAAGATTAAAATCTTGTTCATACCGCTCACTCTCTTCTAATAAAGGCCGACAAGATCCAACCCCCATTCCAATACCAAACTTATTAGCAGCAAGAGCAAGTCGTTGATTTATGATTGCAGTCGTTTTACCACCACCAGTGATACTAGAGATCCAGAAAGGGGCCTGCAATTTTTTACCAAGAAATGTAAGAGAGAGATCATAGTTTTTGTCTGGGTGAGGAGCTAAAAGCGGCTCATAAAAAAAACGAGGATCACATTGAAACCCAGTTTGACACATGGAGGCAAACGACAAATGATCATTTTTTCTCTTTTCAAGACTATTTTCACTCATTGGAGAACTTGTTAGCACATAAGAGGAAGATACGTCTAGAAGAGTTCTAAAACCCTGGAGTAATTACACCAACATTTTTGACTTTGTCTGAAACAGCTTCCCAGAGAGTGACATCTGTCCTTTCTATATCTTTTAGTAAAAAACCAACTTTTGAACTAATTCCAAGGCCACCAAGGACAATCCCTTCAGGAAGGCCAATGCTATAATAATCTCCCCACTTTATTTTTTTTCCAGCAACTTTAATATCTGCAATTCTTATATTTTTCCCGAAATTAAAAAAATCATCTGGCCTATACATTGAGCGATTCTG
>DYOQ01000037.1:7080-23927 GCA_020720455.1 Bdellovibrio sp. | reverse complement strand
AGATTTCCCTCTGAAAAATCACCTATATCAAAATAGAACGTCTCTAAATTTTCATTAGCGGCCTCTTCTTTAAAAGAGTCAAGCATCGTTTTAATAGTAGCGTATCCACCGATCTCTTTGTTTATTAAGCTATTCTCAAAATATGAATGCATATCACTTGTAAATAAAATTTGAACTTCACTACCTAAAACATTAAATGAAAGGAGGGCGAAAAAAAAAACTCTTATAGAAAAATTTATCACAGTCTATCCAACAGGCCAAACTGTTTAACCACTCGTTCAAACTCATCTCGTAGCTGAGTCACTCGTTGAGCAACTTCAAGCAGCCCTTTTGTATCTTTAGCTACAGATGATGAAGCAGCTGCCACCTCATGTGAAGATTTAGAGATCTCTTGCATATCTCTTGAAACTTCACTAACAGAACTACTTATTTCTTCAACACTTTTTCTTACAGCATCTATACTTTTTGCAACCTCACCAACGGCCATCGCCGCATCTGTTACTGATGCCGCAATCTCCTGAGTAACTCCGGATTGAATTTCAACAGTACTAGAAACTGCTCGATTTTTTTCTTGAATATCTTTCATAATATTAACAATTAAAGAGATTTTTTCACTTGAAGCTGCTGAACTACTCTGAATATCCTCAATTTTTCCTGCAATATCTTCTGAGGATATCGTAGTCTGTTTTGATAACTCTTTAACCTCGTTTGCAACAACGGCAAAACCTTTACCAGCATCTCCTGCTCTTGCTGCTTCAATCGTAGCATTAAGTGCCAACAAATTTGTCTGTTCAGCAATTCCAGTAATTACTTCAACAAAAGTACCAATACTTTCTACCCCGCTGCGTAGTTCTGCCATAGACGTTGAAACACCATCAGACTCTTTCCCTGCGCGGTCTGTAACTTCGCTGGCCCCTTGAGAAGAGCTAACAATCTCTCCAAATGAGTCAGACAACATCTTAATAGATGCGGAAACACTATCCATACTTGCCTTCATCTCTTCTGCACCAGTTGCGATTGTGGCAACTTCGCTATTGGATCTTGCCGTTTTTTCTGAAACATTAGACATACTTGCAGTTATATTTTTAACTGAACCACTAGTACTTGCTGCCTGCATATTTAAACTTTTACTACTATCTTCTAATCTTACCGCTGAAGATGTTGTATCACTAGCAATTTTGCCCATGGAGATAGCTGCTTGCTGTAGCTGCTTTGCCACTCCATAAACCTGGGCCATATCGACAACAAATCCTAGGGCCCCACTAATATTTCCAATATCATCTTTAACTGTTGTCGCAAAATAGTTAACAGGTATCTTTTCACTATCCTTGTTAATAGTAATAGTTGCAGACTCCTCTTGAACCCCACTCTTCATCGTTCTATCACAACAGCACCTTTCAGTATGACAATCATCTGTTTTAAAAACATCAAAACATTTTTTACCCATACACTCAATAGGTGCTTTGCCAACAAAATCTGCGGCTTTTTTATTTATAAATGTAAGATTAAACTCTTTATCAACTTCAAAAACAGGGGCCGCCAAATTTCTTAAATTGCGAACTATTTTTTCATTTCTCATATTTGCCTCTTTTAAACCAGAAGCAGTAAATCTTAACTGATTTCCAATCATCCCCAACTCATTTTTCGAATGAATATCAAGCGTCTCATCTAATTGGCCTTGGCCAATGGAAGTTACAAAATCTAAAATTTTAGTAACTGCACGAGAGATATTTGTTGTCGTCATTGCAATCATTATCCCAATAATTACAAGTAGAATTATTGTAATTGTCAGTAATCGCCCAAATGATTTAAACGCAACTTCACGGTGATCAACTAGCTCCTTACCTACAATATCTAAACACTCCAAAATTGCTTTATTAATATCATCAACACAACTAGTAAGGACCAAGTGTATCTTAGTTGGATCTTCATCAAATTTACCCTTAGTCTCAGTTGAAGCATTTAACAAAATTCCATAAACAAAATCGGCCGTTCCCCAGTACTCAACGCTATCTCGTTTTAACAGTAACTGCCCGGCCGGAGTTGATAAATCCATAAAGTTACCATTCAGATAGGCATCAACACTATTTTTTAAAGCGATGATTCTATCTTGTTGATCAAAATCGACAGGCATCCCTTTAATTAACATGCTTATCATATTCTCTCTCAATATATCCTGTGCCTCTTTTGCGTCTTCTAAGCTGCTTATCGTTGCTAAAATTTTGCTGACCCCAAACTGGCCTGCATACTTTTCAACCTCCATGTAATTTTTCAACACCTTTTCTATCAAATTAGAAAAATTTGTTGTATGAGTTCCATGATCAATCTTGTTATCGACCTGATCTCTAAATTTAGTAAGAGTATCTAAATCTAATTTTACATTTTTAAAAACTTCATCCTTCGATAGCTTAACCTCTACAAGCTCTTTGCAATACTCATCGACCGCTTTATCTGTTACCGTTCTTACAGCATCTAAATTTTCCTTGCTCACTTTAGCATCTAAAAAATTGTTTGAAGTGGCACGTTCTATTTGTAGATTTCCTATAACAGTATGGAGTTTGGCCATCAAGGTTAACCGATTATCTGCCTCTTTTGCATCTTGAAACTCATTAAAATTTTGATAGACTAAAAAAACACATGTAACTAAGAACGCCACTAATGGGATAAGTGACAATGCCCAAATTTTTATTTTAATAGATATGTCATCAAAAAATACTAATAACATCCTCATGGCACCACCAGGAAAAAAACTTTATAATGCCATATTGTCTCATGAAGCTAAAATAACTCAACTAAAAGTTTTTATCTGAGTAGAGCTATCGACTTTTTAACAAGTGAAATTTTTGTTACGCTCTCTCCAAGACCACTATCCATCTCGTAACGTTTAATTCTCAAGCAACTATTCTCAGCATCGTACTCATAATCGTTATCCCCGCTAACGAGGATACCTTCTACTTCTAAAGTTTTAGCGTTGATTACAGGAGAGCCTGAATTTTTAAAAAATGTATCGAGATTTGTTTTAAACACGGTTCTACTAACATTACGGATAAAACCATCATCTGCCGCTTTCATCGGCGTTCCATCAGAAAATCCAATAACAAAAACCTCGGCCCCTTTTTTTACTACACCTTTATTTCTAATTGCAAGAGGTATTCGGTCGGGAACTACGCGGTCAAGTTTGATTACGCCATAATCTCTTTTATTCCCAAATCTATCAAGCCCATACTCTCTTTTAAAATTTACACAACGGTAGACACTACTAGCATCAATGTTAATATCCTCACTAACACCATCAAATTGATAATCAAAGGCCCAGCTACTAGTTGCACAATCTCTGCTATGAAGCATACAGTGGCCAGCAGTTATAACAATGTCCTCAGAGACTAAAAAACCTGAACAAGATGCTGCACTAATTTGATCAGCAAATTTTTCATCCTTGCAAACATTTCTGCTCTCTTCTAGTGTTTGACCAACTATTTTATAACCATTATCGGTTTTAAGTAAATGACTAGATCCAATTTTGGCAACGACAGCTCTTCCCATTTCTTTTATTGTTGCATCACCAGAAAAAATATCATAACGATTATCGGTGCCGTAAACACCTTTTGGATAATAATTCGCACTTGTAATTGAAGATAAGAAAAAGAAAAATAAAAATAAACAGATAAGAAGTAACCTTGTCGTATCCATATTCCCCCAACACATCACCAGTTATTAACAACCAAATAACTTGAATCTAGTATCAACTTGATTATAAAATAACAACTAACAATGTCTTTCTTACACAGTTTAAAAAATTAGGGCAGATGCTTGGCCAGGAAAAACCGTTCCTTCCCATACTGACTGCTGACATTTTGTCTTTAGATATTTTTTGTCAATTTTTGTCATGTCATTTAGACGTAATTTCGTAAAGTTAGCAACACCTCCAACACCAATCACACCACCGTTATCCATCTTTACATGTAGGGCCGGATTTTTTGAGCAAGATTTTAGTAACGTTTCAGGGGATACCCCACGCGCAAGCAGTTCCGTACAAAATGGGCCGTAAGTATCTAGCCCTGTTAGGCCTGAGACTCCTCTATTTTTCTCCTCAACTGTATGAGGGGCGTGATCAGTTGCTAAAAAATCAACTAACTCATCTTTAAAAATTTGGAGTAAATACTCTTGATCCATACGAGAGCGAATTGGTGGATTCATTCTAAACAAAGTAGCATCAACTCCTTTTTTTTCTATTAGCTCCTTAGAAAAATAGAGATGCTGAGGAGTAACCTCAAACATTATGTTCAGCTTTTTTCTTTTAGCACTCATGATTAACTCTGCGCCCTCTTTAGTACTCACATGGCAGATTGTCCCTTTAAGATTATACTTCTCAATAAGGTCTATCGCTTTTTTAATTGCTACAACTTCCGCTTCAGGAGGCCTTTGAGCATAAAAGTTTTGCTCATTTTTATGCTTATCTAAAATTGACGGATCTTCGCAATGAAATGAGACTCTATGGCCAACATAACGGTGCAACGTCTCTTCGAGTTGATCGTAATTAGAAAATGAGATTCCACCTATCGAGTGTGACATGTAAACTTTATAGAGAAGTTCGTTTCCAAATGGAGACGTCCCTGGCCCAATTGCTCCATAAATATAAATTGGAATTTTAGCATTTGATCTACTAATTAAAGCTAACTTTTCTTGATAAAGACTCTTTGTTGTTGGGGAGACCTGATTATTTGGCATATCCGCTATAAATGTAAGTCCACCGTTTATAGAGGCTAAAGTGGCAGAATAAAAATCTTCCTTGTAACAAAACTTACCGGTGACATCTTCCCTAGCGTGAACATGAATATCACCCATTCCTGGAAAGAGTAATTCGTTACTATTAAATATTTGATTGGCCTTATGGGAACAGTTAAAATCAACTTCAATGATTTTATGATGAGTCTTATCAATAACTACTTGGGCCCATTTTACCCCACCACCAAAAACGAAATTTGCCTCTAACACAAACGTATTCATGATCCTACTTTGGCCATTTAGTTACTTTGTAAAGATGCGCCACTTGAGATACCTAAATTTTCATAAATCTTTCTAGTAGCTAACGATCTGTTTAACGTATAAAAATGGATACCTCTAACATCCTGATCTAGAAGGTCTCTTGCCTGTTCTGTTGCCCAGTGAATGCCTACCGCTGAAACTTTATCACTACTTTCGGCCCGATCAATACTTTTTAAAAGTTTAGCAGGGATTCTTGCCCCGAGAGCAAGCTCCGCCATTCTTTCCATACCTGAAATAGAACTAATTGGCATTAAACCAGCAATAATTGGAACATCTATTTTTAGACGAAGACACCGTTCTCTAAAATCATAAAAATCTGGGTTTGAAAAAAAAAGTTGGGTACAGATATAATCAGCACCTTGATCAACCTTTGCCTTTAAAAAATCTAGCTCTTTCATTCTATTTGGACACTCAGGATGGCCTTCGGGAAACCCTGCAACCCCTACGCCCATTTCTGGAAAATTTTTTTTGATAAATGCCACTAATTCACCAGCATTTTTAAAACCTCCATGAACAGGTTCAAACACTCTGCTTCCTAACGCAGGATCACCTCTAAGTGCCATCACATTACATATTCCGGCCGCTCTATAATTTTCCAATATTTTTTTAATCTGATCCTTTGTCGCTCCTACACACGTTAAGTGGGCAACAACAGTATTATCCGTCTCCTTACTTAACTTAGAGACAAGATCATGTGTTAACTCTCTAGTTGTACCTCCTGCTCCATATGTTACGCTAACAAATGAAGGAGAAAGAGAGCTTAAATCCTTGATCGTTTCAAAGAGTTGTTCGCTGGCAATCTTCGTCTTTGGTGGAAAATATTCAAAACTTAATGTTGGATTACACTTAGAAAAAACATCTCTTATGTGAACAGCTTGTCTCACTAAATCTCCTCTGATAATCTTGCCATCTCAAGCTCTTCGTTTGTTGGAACAACAAGTATCTTAACTTTAGAATTTACTGTTTGAACCATTCTTGCGCTCTTTCCTTTTTGCTCGTTCAAACTTTTATCTATCTCAATTCCAAGATGATCTAATTTAGCACAAACCATCTCTCTAACAATAGCACTATTTTCACCAACTCCTGCAGTAAAGACTATCGCATCGACTGGGCCAATCACTGCAATATAACTTCCTATATATTTTTTTATTCTTCTAACATATATGTCAAGTGCTCTACGAGACAAGCTATCACCTTTCTCACATTTCAAAGCGATATCTCTAAGATCATTACTACCGCAAAGGCCTTTGAGGCCACTCTGCTTATTTAAAATCTTATCTACCTCTTCAATTGAAATCCCCTCCTCTTTTGAAAGAAAGAAAGGAATTGCTGGATCGAGATCACCACACCTTGTACCCATAACTAAACCTTCTAGTGGTGTCAGGCCCATGGAGGTATCAATACTTTTACCACGTTGAATGGCCGCAGCACTGCACCCATTTCCAAGATGTAAAGTTATTAGATTACATTTTGATAAATCCTTTCCAAGAATCTCTGCTGAACGTTTTGCAACATAGGAGTGACTCGTTCCATGAAATCCGTAGCGTCTAATTTTATGTTTAGCAACTAACTCTTTTGGAAGAGCATAGCTATAAGCATCTTCATCCATCGTCTGATGAAAAGCAGTATCAAAAACTCCGATTTGAACGGCCTCTTTAAATATCGTTAATGAAACCTCGATACCAAGAAGATTGGGTGGATTGTGCAAAGGAGCGAGAGAGATATTTTCCTTGATAGCATCAATCACTTTTTGATTCAGCAAGGCCGGAGCAACAAACTTATCTCCACCATGAACAACTCGGTGGACAACTTTTGTCACCTCTTTGCTCGATTTAATGACTCCTAAATTTCTATCAACTAAAAGATTCGCCACCCGATCTAGTCCAACTCTATGATCAGCAAAATGTTCTTCAATCAGAGTCTCTTTGTCTCCAACGATATGTCTTATTTTACCAACGGCCTCGCCGATTCTTTCTACTAGGCCCTCAGCTAATACCTGTTCGTTTGACATCTCAAAAAGTTTATATTTAATAGATGAACTTCCAGCATTTAATATTAGCGTCTTCATTATGACTGCGCCCCTTGAATAGCTGTTATTACTATTGTGTTCACGACGTCATCAACAGTGCACCCTCTACTTAAATCGTTAACAGGCCTATTAAGCCCTTGAAGGACTGGCCCAATAGCAAGTGCTCCAGTCTCTCGTTGAACCGCTTTATAAGTATTATTACCTGTATTAAGATCAGGGAAGATTAAGACAGTTGCTTGGCCGGCAACTTTTGAATTTGGCATTTTTTTAGCTGCAACACCTTTGTCAACAGCGGCATCATACTGGATTGGACCTTCAACATCGATATCGGGCCTACTCTCTCTAACTATTTTTGTCGCTGTTCTAACTTTTTCAACGTCTTCGCCCTTGCCAGAATCGCCAGATGAATACGATAACATTGCCACTCTTGGAGTAATTCCAAATTTGGCAGCGGTATCTGCACTAGAAATCGCAATCTCGGCCAACTCTTTGGCAGTTGGATTTGGATTTACTGCACAATCACCATAAACTACTACGCGGTCTTCTAAACACATCAAAAATACAGAAGAGACTACCGAACACCCTGGGACAGTTTTTATTAGTTGTAGTGCCGGACGAATTGTATGTTGAGTAGTATGGGCCGCTCCACTAACCATTCCATCAGCATCACCTGTTAATACCATCATGGTTCCAAAATAAGAGACATCCACAAGAGCATCTCTAACTGTATCCATCGTAACACCTTTATGTTTTCTTAGTTCAAACATTTTATTGGCGTACTCTTCAAATTTATTTGAAAGAGCAGGAGAAACGATAGATGCCTTATCAAGATCAATTCCTAACCGAGTAGCGCTCTCTTTTACTTCACTCTCAATACCAAGAATGGTTAACCTTACTGCACCAGTTCTTAATAATTCGGCCGCTGCTTGTAAAATTCTATCATCGTCTCCTTCTGGAAGAACGATATGTTTATGGGCACTCTTGGCCTTTTGTAAAAGGTTGTACTTAAACATTTTCGGGCTTACACCAGCTGAAGCCACTTTAACAATTGCGTTTTTTAACTGTTCACTATTGACGTAAGTTTCAAAATTTTTAAAGCCGGCCTTAATCTTCGCTGTATTATCGTAAGAAAACGTACTACGCAAACTCTCAAGCTTTGATGAGGTAATAAATGTATTGTACTCAGAGGAGATGATAGGAATAGGATTTGGCAACCCTTCAATCAACTTTTTAATATTCTCTTCCATTCTTCTACCACAAGAGACGACAATGCCAGATATTGAAGGATAATTTGCAGACTGATTAGCAATCAACGATCCAACAATAATATCTCCTCTATCTCCAGGAGTTATCACAAGACATTTATCTGTTACAAAATCCAAATAATTATGAAGATGCATCGCCGCTATTGAGTATTTATGAACTTGATTAGATAGAGACTCCTCTCCATAAAGAACTTGGCCCCCTAAATGATCCGCTATCTCTCTCATTGTTGGGGCCGATAAATCTTCTGATTCTGGAATTACATAGATCGGAATCGACTCTTTACCCATATCTTTTCTAAGCAGAGTCAACAGTTTTTCAAGATCCTCTTGCCTTCCCTTATTGATAATTACACTCACTAGCTTACAATCCTTTGCGAGATAAGCATCAACAGTCATTTTTACAATATCTCTAACACCTGCAACATCCTTACCCAAACCACTTCCAAGCAATAAAACTGGGGCCGCAAGAGTTCTAGCTATCTCGATGTTTAAATCTAGATCAAAAGATTCAGTAATACCTTCATAACTTGATGATTCACAAAGAACAAAATCACACTTTTTCTCAAGGGCCGAAAATTTTTCGTAAATACCTTCCATTATTTGGTCATACTGGCCGCTACTTGCCATCCTAATAACTTCATCGGCCGTAAATGCATAACACTCATCATGCTCAAGATAGTTAATTCCAAAATGAGAAAGAATCAGATTTATATGTTTATCCTGTTTTTTATTATGACCCGAAATGATCGGTCTAAAAAAACCGACCTTGCTAAGATTTCGTAACAACAACTCCATTACACCTAAAGAGATCAGCGATTTTCCACACTCTTTTTCGACCGTAGAAATAAACAGTTTATTTGCCATAAAATACCTCCAGAAAATTACTTAATCTTTTTAATCTCGTACAGTTTGAGTAGAGCTATATATTATCCCACTTTGACATTTAAAGCTTTTAGACCTTGACTCAACTAAACCTTGGTCTGAATTAGGACCTACAACTCGAGAAGAAGCATTAATGACAAACTCTTCTATCTGCGATACCAAATATTTTCCTGAATTATTGATTGCTGTAGTAACTATAGCTTTAACTGTTCCATCATTTAGGAGATTTCCAAATGAGTAGTGGATTTGACGGCCATCTCCAGAATCTTTGAGACTACTAACATCCTTTCCACTCAAAATATCTGGGCAGATCGCTGCAAATACCCCAGCAGTATCGGTAACAATCTCTTTGATAAAACCCGAGTAATTAGTTGTAGTACTAAACTGCATATCATCGCCAGAAATAACCATTTCAGCATTAACAACATTTTTTTCAACACTGCTGGCACAAGTATTAACAACTAAATCAAACGAAAATGATAAATCTGCTCTGCTTTGAAAATTAAATTTTTTATTTCTTAACGATTGACATGCTGAGGTAGCTCCTTCTAATCCAATTTTATTATCTTTTGAAACTAACATCTCTTGGCCTAATTGAAATAAGCTATTACTCTTGCCGCTATCATCTTTACCTTGTCTACAAGATGCGACAAGCATGACAATCAGCAGATAACCTATAATTGTTTTATTCATTACTCCTCCAAATATATTCCAATTTATAATAAAATAATTAACGTGTCTTTTCAATTTCTAATGTGTATACGTTATGCTAACTGATTTTCAGGAACTATTTACCTAGATAGAAACAATGTTATCGGATAATTTGAGTTCATCAAAATTAAAAGAGCGGTTCGTCGCTGTTAAAACAGAAGATGGCCACTACACTCTTTACTCTAATGAGTTTCAAGAGCATTGCCACTCGCTCTCCGGTGCATTCCAAGAAACTATGCATTTTTATGTTCAAGGTTGCCAAATAGAAGAGATCTTGAAACGAAATGATCATTGTAAAATACTAGAGATCGGAACAGGTTCAGGAACAGGATATGAAGCGACACTCTCAAACTACAAAATAGAACATGGGAATCTAGATTTTGTCACAGTAGAAAAAGATAAAGATCTAGTTGACTGGCTAATAACCTGTCGAACGTTAGATCGAAATGATGTTCCAGGTTTTTGCGAGCTCAAGCTATTTTATAGTGACAATGACGTCTCTTTTTATCATGCAAAAAAAAATGGGGTTAGTTTAACTCTTTTACAGGGTGATTGCAGAATAAGTTTACCGAAATTTTTAAATCAAAACAGTTTTTCTCCAGATGCAATTTTCCAAGATCCATTCTCTCCTCAAAAGAACAGCACACTTTGGAGTGTCGAATGGTTTATGTTTCTTAAAAAAATTTCAAACAGTAACACTGTGATGTCAACCTACAGCGCCTCTAGCGCAGTTAGAAAATCAATGCTCGAAGCTGCTTGGAAGATTCAAGAGATCAATGGTATAGGTAGAAAAAAAAGTGGGACGAAGGCCGTACTTAGTGGCGATAGTGATGAACTCTTACTGGACCATCTTGGTCGGTCTCCGCAGCTTCCAATACTTGATAGTGGACTCAAAACCTAATTGCTGTTATCCTGATAAAAATAGTTTAAGGAAATAACATGTTTAAAGATAACAGAGTTTGCAACCTCTTCGGTATTAAGTATCCAATTATTCAAGGTGGGATGATCTGGGTATCAGGAGCAAAATTAGCAGCAGCTTGTTCAAATGCAGGAGGACTTGGCCTTATTGGTGCAGGCTCGATGAAACCAGAACTACTTACTCAGCACATAGACAAGGCCAAAAGTTTAACCAACAAACCAATCGGTGTGAACGTCCCACTACTATATCGTTTTGCTAAAGAGCAAATCGATGTCGCAATTGAAAAAGGTATCAAAATATTTTTTACTTCCGCAGGAAGTCCAAATAAATTTACCGAATACATTAAATCTCATGGGGCAATAGTTGTTCACGTCTCTGGTACGCCAGAATTAGCAATGAAATGCCAGGATGCTGGAGTAGATGCAGTTGTCATAGAGGGATTTGAAGCTGGTGGACATAACAGCAGAGATGAACTGACAACATTTACCTTAATCCCTCAAACAGCAGATAAAATTACAATCCCTTTAATTGCAGCAGGTGGAATTGGAGATGGAAGAGGTATTGCTGCTGCACTTGCTCTTGGTGCTGACGGTGTGCAGATGGGAAGCAGGTTTGTCGCAACAGAAGAATCGAGTGCTCATATCAATTTCAAACAAGAAATTGTTGCCGCAAGTGCAACTTCTACATTTTTGACTTTGAAAAAAATAGTTCCAGTTAGATTAATCAAAAATAAATTTTATCACGCAATTTGCCAGCTTGAAAAAGATGGAGCACAGGTCGAAGAGTTTCAAAAACTTTTAGCAACAGGAAGATCGAAGAAAGGAATGTTTGATGGTGATGTCGTCCAAGGCGAGCTTGAAATTGGCCAAATTTCAGGACTAATAAAAGATATTCCAACGGTAGAGATTCTTATGCATCGTCTTATTGATGAGTACAAAACCGCAATAGGCCGTTTAGCTAACAATACATACTCTATAAACGCCACTAACGATAACCAACCACCAGATCTTCCAACGATACCCTAACATGAGAGCATCTTATGAAAAAAATTTTAATTGTAGATGATGAAAACGAGGTTAGAGAGATAATGTATGCGCTTCTTGAACTTCATATAGATAGTAGTGAGGTAGAACTTTTCGAAGCAAGTAGTTTTGAAACAGCGGCCGAACTTATAGAAAAAAACCATTTTCATTTAATAATTACAGATCTCTGTCTTAGTGGTGCAACAGGTTTTGACCTCATGAATTTTGTTAGACAGACGGCCCAAAATAAAATGACAAGAACAGGGATTGAGATCGCTGCAATCGCTTCAAAAAAGTATGGAGGCACAACAAAGTTACTCGCAATCACTGGCCTTGCTGAACTAATCGATTACAGCGATAGTTTCACCATGTTTAGCAAAATAATCGAAAAACCTTTCCCAGATAACTTTCCAGATTTAGTTATGGATTTACTAAAAAATTAGTTATTCCAAAGCAAACATTGAAGGTAGAGGTAAAATATACTCCTGTCCACCAGATGTTGGTATCTCTAATTCACTTCTAACATCTGCGATATCTCCAACACTCTCTCTCGCTTCAGCAATTGAACTCTCAACAGTTCCTCTTAATGATAATTCAGCAGCACGAGTCGCTCTATCAACATTAACAATCCCTTTTGCTTTAACAATACCAGAGAGAAACTCTTTTACATCAACAGTTCCCATAATAATTTGCTTAACCTCTTTTGGTGTCAAAGATGAGTTTATATCAAAAACTTTTGCGGCCACATTAGCAACGTGAGGAGATGCTTGGCTTGTACCACTAACTACAAGGTACTCATTACCAGGAACAGAAGACATAATTGAGACGCCTGGTGCAGCGACATCGACAGTCTCCACTCCGTAATTAGAAAATGAAGCAAGTCTTGATCTTTTATATGAGGCCGCAACAGAAATTACGTTATCCGCGTCAATATTTGTAGGAGAAGCTGGAAACATATCGTTGTTACTTCCATCATTTCCTGCAGCAAAAACAAATAGCGTATCTGGGGCCACAGAGACAAAATAGTCACGCCCTTGTTCAATCAATTTATTCATAAAAAATCTGGTTAAAGTATCAAGATCAACATCTGATGGGTCTTTGAACAATATTATCTTATAGAGCTTTGCAACAATTATTGACGCTTGGCCATAACCAGTTCCAAACGAACCATTAGCAACTCTTGCTCCATGTCCATCAATATAAGCAGCAATATTACCCATTATGTTAACTTGTTGAGTAGCTAGTGTGCTTAGCGCCTGTTCAATCACTTTATAACCAATACCTGATGCATCTTCATCTGGAGTTAACTCTCTCTTACCAGGTTTTTTAATCGATGTAGGGATTAACTTAATGGCCATAATCTCAACATCAACTGGAGCATCAGCAACCATTATACCTGCAACATGAGTTCCATGCATAAAATTTCCATATGTAGAAATTGCATTTATGAACTCTGCATCCTCTCTCATTTTTTTCATCCACAACTTATCTTCTTCAGTGATGGTTCCATCAAAGCTTTTACTCTGAATAGCAAAAAACTTTCTAATATCATCACTTAATAATCCAAGATATGAGTAGTCGATTATCTCATTATTATCTTCAGCGAAATTCCATCCATAAATATCATCTTGATATCCATTACGATCCTCATCCCTATCATTATTGGGAATTTCTCCAGGATTAACCCATGCATACGGGATGATCATTTCATGTGCCATATCAGTGCCAGAATCAATTACAGCGATTTTGGTTGCAGAAAAAACATTACAGCTATAGGCCAACATAACCATCACTAACAATTTGATCATACTCTCTCCAATATTTTTTGACAGGATATTCTTCCCAGTTAAAACTGATTCGTCAAAAAAAAGGAACTGTCATTTTCTTACATTTGAAAGAATAGTCTCATTTCTTAGATTCTGAATGCCCTTTGGACTCATTTAGAAAACTCATTACCTCTTGGTAATCGCCCCCAGCACTTACTTTTTCATTTAATTGAGTCAGGAACTTAATAGCATCAATTCCCTCATCAATACGAGCTTTTATTTTATTCTTCTCCTCTACCACCACACTCTCAACTTTTGGGCCCTCTTCTTTTGCTCTAACAACTACCTGATCACCAACAAGTTTTCTATAACCATCTTTGTATCTTACGAGCGTATACAAAATATTTCCACTCTCATCTTCAATAACTATAACATCTCTAGTTACATTTGCTAATTTTTTTTCATCAATTTTCTGTTCCTCAATTATATCAATGACACTACCGTAAGTGATGGTATCATTTTTAGTATCCGTGATTAGCTCCTTCATACTAGCAAGCTTACTAAATTGTAACGATAAAGGTGATAAACCATGCGAGATAGATGCGACAGCTCTACCGCCAACGGCGTTCTCCACATACCCTTCAGGGTTAACTGCTGCTACACTATCACTGTTAGCTTTAGCGTTTTCAGATGACTTAGCTTCTGCTCTACTACCTTGCCTTTGTCTTTCGAGCATAGATTCAGGGTTAAACTCAGAGATTCCACTTCTCCTATTCGATTGAACATTTGATTGCCCACTGTTGTTACCTTGCCAAGAGTTAAAACCATTCATTGGGTTAGAATAGTTAGCAGGAGCTGCCACTGTTTTTTTTGCGCCGTTAGCTTTTTCCATATCCTTTAATTTTTGTTGTAAACTAGCAATCTCCTTTTGTTGGCCCTCAATATCTTTCTTTAATTTTTTTATCAACTCTTCTGCACTATCAGATTCACCGGTTCCATTTTTTTGTTTTTCATCCATTAACCGATTAATCATTTCTTCATACCTAGCAATCAAATCCTCTTTTGAATCAACCTCTTCTTCAATATCCTTATCAATAGACTCCTCTTTAGCGACTTCACCAACTGGTGCTGCTAACGATTCAGTAGATACAGTAGACGTAGAAGAAGGGATCTCAACTGGAGAAGGAGGCAATGACGAACCTTCATAATCGTCACCCTCACTAGAACCACTAACTGAACCATCTTCCATCGGAACATCTACTAACTTACCACCCGCGTCTACACCACTATCTGAAATTATCTCAGGTGATAATTTAAAGTTAGAAGAAGAGTGACTATTGGCAATTTCATTTATAATATCACTCGCGCCAGTTTTATAAATAGCACTATCCAACGCAGAAGTTATACTACCTGAACTGTTACTACTATTACTACCGCTGGCCGTCTTTTCACATAGTGATTTATCAATCTCAGGTAAATGGCAGTCTTTGGCACTTAATGATAAATCTTGGCAATACTTCGGCAGTCTCTCTTTATACGTCTCAACATCTTTTTCACGTTGTCGTTTGCTTACAATATCGTAGGACAGGTAATCATCTTCATATAAATCTTGTAAATTATCATTGCACACACACTGATTATAATCCAATCTCTTTAATAATTTTTTACTAAGCTCATTTCCATCTTTATTTATAACAGCATAGTATGATTTATCAGCAATCATACGGCCTACGCTATTTTCAAATTTTAAAGCACATAGATTTCGTGCCTCTAAATAACATAATTGCCTTCCACTATCTTTATCTAGTTCTCGACGAACTTTGCGATCCATACAGCTAAATCTATTGGTCTTTGCATCATCTAACCAAAATGGGCCATTTAGTTTTACTATTGTACATAACTGTGCCATCTCATTTCTAAAATGCTCTTGTCCTTCATTTGCCAGTTTACAATAACGACCGTTTTTGCCAACTAGCTCATCTCTTTTTCTTTTATACTGTTTCTCAAAAATATTTTTAAGAAGTTCACTATTCGAATCTGCTCCCCCTTTTTGCAGTTTTAATGCCTTACGAATAAACGTTATGGGTTCAATCATTTTTTTACTACTTTCACCAGCTTCATATACTTTAGATGTTGTGTAATATTCAAGAAACCATACATTGTTACTAATCTCTTTATTAAGGGCAGCTTCTTTAGTTCTACACGATTCATTAGGATCTTTGTCTAAACAATCACTAATATGCTTTGCCAATTGAGAAAGAAGGGCAATTGTATCAGCTTTATTATTACTACCATCTAACAAATTATCACGACGACGCTGTAATGCTGACTCAAACTGAGTCTTAGATTTTAATAACCCTTGATCATGATCCATATATTCTGATAAAACATTTAAATATGCTGCAACATCTTCTCCATTCTTACTACCATATAGTTTTGTAAGGTCTTCAAGAAAAACTGGATGATTATCTTTTCCGTTCTTATCCTTCCACTGGCCACGCTGAACATTATTATTCCAACTAATAATTTCATGCGACAGCAGTTCGTTAACGCTAGCGCACGCTGGATTATTAATCGATTTTAAATACTCCTCTCCGAAAGAACCCATGGAATGCTTTATTTCGCAAATATCCGAATCTTGCGCGAGATCATTATTGATCTTGACTATTTTAGTGGCCAAAGCTGCTTGTTGATATTCTAAAGATAATTTTGAAATGTAACGCATAATTATAGCTGACCGATCAACGTTATTTAAAATAGCTAGATCACTCATTCTAAGTTTTGTATTACTATTACTAACAATAAATGCCAAATTTTTACAAAACTTTTCATCACCATATGTAAAATGATTACTTACTAGAGATAGATCATTTTGGAATATACACTCACCGTTATCAAAATCTACATTGGCCTCAGGGTTAAATTTATGTGCAATTGTAAGAACAGGTTCTAGCGACTTAGCTAAGTCAATTTTATTGTCGTAACAATTAGTATCATTGCTTACTGCCTTTGTGACAAAAAAGACAATAAAAAAACAGGTAACTACACTGCGCAAGCGTTGAGATATTAAAACCATAACTACCAAACCTTAACTTAAAGTGAACGCACTCAATTAAGTATTATAATCCTTATCTTCATATCGACAAAAGTTAGTCAAAAGTTAAGGGAATAATTACTGCCAACAAAAATTATCACCTAAGGCATTAA
>DYOQ01000037.1:5802-6980 GCA_020720455.1 Bdellovibrio sp. | reverse complement strand
ACCTAAGGCATTAATCTATTCACAATTTTATTGTTGATACTCATTTTTGAGATCGTTTAAGACTGTTTTTAAAATCGCAGCGATTGGAATTGCAATAAACATCCCAACTACTCCAAACAAATTGCCACCAACAATAAGAGCAAGCATTGTCGCAAGTGAACTAAGTCCAACCCTATCGCCAACAAGTTTAGGGGTAATTATCAAACTCTCTAAAATTTGAATAACGACAAAAATCAAAAGAGTCGCAACAACCAATCCAATACCACTAAAATTTGCTAAAGAGATAATAATTGCCGTCACCAGACCAAGAGTAAATCCAACGTAAGGAATAATACTAAGTAACCCTGTTAAAGCTCCAATTACTAACCCAAACTTTAAACCTACGACGACAAGCCCTGTTGCATATAGCACGGCAAGAACTAGGGCCACCATCAACTGCCCTCTTATATATCCACTTAATACTTGATTGCTTAGCGTGAAATAGTGGGTAAACTTGGGGAGCAACGATTTTGGTATAAACGACTTTATATTAACTGATATCTTTTCATAATCATCAATTACATAGAAAAAAAAGAGAGGTATCATAAAAATGTTGATTATTACTATCAACCATTTCGCTATACCTGACAACGACGCTTTTAACCAACTCGCAAACCATTTAAAAATACCACCAGATAACTCTGAGATATGTTCCTTTGCATATAAAGTAACACTCTCTTTATTAATATCTAGAGGATAACCCAATCTAACTGCAATCTCTTCAACTTTACATATTGCTTTAGAAGAATTTTCAGGAAGTTCATCAATAAACATTTTTGTATCAGAGATCAACCTAGGAAGAACTAAAAATCCAATTCCTATAGCAACTATAACGATTACTAAAAAAACGGCAACGACAGCGTAATGTCTTTTTATACCCTTTAATTCAAATTTTTTTATTATCGGAAAGAATAAATACGACAAAACAAAAGAGAGTAACAACGGAATAAGAGTTTCGCCTAACCCTAAGATAACCAGTGACGATAATATTACGACTGATAATATTGCAAGGAACATTTTTAAATTTTTTAAATAAACGTCATCCATGCAATTCTCCCAATCTTAATCTCTCTTAAACTCTATACGCAAAATTTGAAAACTCACCGTAGCTATCCTTCACTGAATAAAAATCTAACACG
>DYOQ01000037.1:0-5702 GCA_020720455.1 Bdellovibrio sp. | reverse complement strand
CGCAAAATTTGAAAACTCACCGTAGCTATCCTTCACTGAATAAAAATCTAACACGTCGTCAGTATAATCAACAATAGGAGTCCTAGGATAATATTTATAATGAGGTATATCTGAATCTGATAAAGTAGGTCTTTGTACCACGCTAACACTATCAGGACTACCACCACAGGAAATCAGAAAAATAGATATTAAACAGAGAATTAGTTTTTTCATTCAAAAGAGTATGGCCCAACTCTATAGAAAAAATCAACAACCTATTTTGCAAGCATTTAAGATATGCTGAAGTTTTTTATTTGACGACCAATTTTAACTTCAACTGCTGCTTGAAATTTTTCTCTATCAATCCCGTTTAATTTTTTTTCTAGGTGCAGAATCTCATCAGGAAAAACAATCAAAGGTATGAGATGTTCGCTTTCTTTCAAATAATTTGAAACAACATTATACGTCAAACGACGTTCATCAACTAGTAATGCTGCCAAATGTTTATGGCCAAACTAATCACTAAATATTAAATACAACTAACCTATTCGACAAAATACGAGATGATTTAAATTTAAATTCACGCTCAATCCACTCAACAGTTTTAATGCGGTAAAAAAAGATATGAGTCGGATCTCTTACGTAATGCCACTTACTAAAATCAATTTGATCTTCAAGTAGTGACGTCGATATTACTAAAAATGCATCAGATTTAAGCATATTTCTTAGATTTGCGAACTCCTTAAATGGTTCACGAAAATGCTCAACTACTTCACAGGCCATGATATAATCGTATCTTTGCTTAAGCACCAACTCATCCGGATAAAAATATAGATCAAATTGATTAATCGCTCGTCCTCTCTTTCTAAGTAAATCAGAAATAACTGGAATAGGGCCAGAACCAAAATCAAGACCGAGACTTGTGTCAGCGGTTGCTTCCATTACATAATTAACAACTGGAGCAATAAATTCTAAATACCCATTATTAACATCACTATTTTGATGTTTCAAATACCGCGTTTTTTCGTCATCGCGAGAGAGTAAAAAAAAAGGTGCAAGAAAAACACCGCCACAATTTGGGCAACTATAATACTTCTCTCTTTTTTTAGGAGAACAATAATATTCTGTACTGGTTGTTTTACAAAGTGGACAAAGGTTAGTTGTGTTAGTCATATATGGTGCTCCTTAAAGAAAATCTCGAACTAAAATAGTCACCCTAAATTATCTGTCGTTACGCCATCTTTTTTAGAGGCTGGAATTTCATCTCCACCAATAACTCTTAATTCATAATTTGGGTAATCTCCATTTTTAATGGAGGCCACAAACTCAGTTTTATTCATCACTTTTTTTAAAAGTAAGTCATAGAAAATACGATTTTTACCTTTTTTATACCAATTCGGAATTGTTTTCTAGTTGACATCTGCCCATTTTCTTAATACGAAGCTTTTAATTGCACCTTTTTCTCCAACAAATTCATTCCAAGCTTCAACACAGGCATTATCAATATCTTTATAATCTTTGTAACAGGCATTGCTCAATTTAAGCTTCCTGAGCTGCTGAAAGGCTTGTTCCTTTTGGGGGCCCAACCTCTGCTCAAACTTCCTTGCTGTCCTGCTCTTAATTCATCTTGGAACTAGGTTTCAATTCTTGCACTTCCGTCTTGAATGCCTACGGCTACTTCTTTTGGATTGTTTTAACCCTTTTCTTTTTTTTCCACTTTTCCTTCTTTTTGCTGTTTTTTTTTACCAATCAAAAAACCACCAAAAAAATCAAGACCTCCCCAAAGGGGGAGACAAAAGGGAGATGAGCGCAAAGAATTCAAAAAAATACCATCTGAGCGCTTTCCAGATCTGGAGATTGAAGAAAAGATTGTGGCACCAGAACATGCTCCCAAATGTCCATGTTGTGGCGACGAGATGAAAGAATCTGTATTCAGTCACAACTTCTCGGTCTGGCCAACATAAACGGATTAAACTTTGACATATTTACAACCACTAAAAAAGAGTTTTTGAAAAACAAAATATCTCCAATCTTACATCAAATCAAAACTTACGGTATTCGAGTAGAAGTAATCTCGTAAAATTTCTATCTAACTTTCAACATAAAAACGGGATAAGCACTTCTTAAATACCGCCTTGAAACAATCTGGAAAAGATCTTTTTCAGAATTTTGAATCTCCTCTTCAGGACGATCTTTGTGCTTACTAAGCTCATCAACATTTTTCCAATTACCAGCAAGGGCGCCAGAATTACCATTTAAACTGCCTGTGCTTGTTTGAGCATTAAAATTATTACCGCTACCACTACTACTACCGCTACTACCATCGTCTCCAAAATCACCACCAACTATTCCGGTAAATTCAAATGATTTTTCATCTTCATTCTTCTTATTGGCCCCAGCACCTTCTCCATCTGTTCCACCACGTGGAATTGCAACTTTAAAATCTTTCAGCTTGCTCACTTTGCTGGCCGCCTCTAGTGCTTTTTTATGAGCAGCTGCAAACATATTTTTAAATTTACTCGCTCTCTTATTTGCATCGGCCATCGCCTCTTTGCTGAGAGCTAACTTCTTGTCAGATTTCCCATTTAGATCTTTAATCGCTCTATTTTTTTCTACATTAGCAGCATTTCCACCATTGGCGGGATCATAAATATTATTTCGTAATGCTGCTTTTTTTCTACTAATCTGTGCGGCCGCTGACGATATTTTTCCAACTCCAACTTTTCCAGTATAGTTCCTTACGTTGCCAGTTACTACGGTTACATTTCCGTGCTCAGGTTTTTTACCATCTCCGCTATTCTCATCTAATTCTACCGCATCACCTTCACCAACGTCTTGAGCGACAATGTTCGTACTATTTGGGCCAGTCAATTTTTTATCCGCCTCTTCTGCAAGTTTTTGCATTTCATCATTCGTCCCACCCGCAGCTGCAACCGCGGCTGCGGCACCTGCTGCTGCACCAGCTGACTTATTAACTAATGCCGCTAAATAAGC
Source organism: Bdellovibrio sp. (assembly GCA_020720455.1). Taxonomy (GTDB): domain Bacteria; phylum Bdellovibrionota; class Bacteriovoracia; order Bacteriovoracales; family Bacteriovoracaceae; genus DYOQ01. The sequence continues at coordinate 2,729 of DYOQ01000037.1, read as the reverse complement.
AACTCGGTCTTCAGGTCTTGGCCACGCCGCTAATTGCATTGGCCCAGCACTTGCTAGTTGAGATTGATAATATTCATAGTTTCCAGTACCACTCTTTAATCCCAACTCGCTATCAGTCGCAGCTTGAATAGTTGGTAACATCATCTCCATAAATCTTGTAACAATTCGCTCACCCTGATTTTTAAACGAGACAGTTTTACTCGCTTTCTTATAAAAATCTTTTTCAGCTTGAGTTTGTCCAACATTAAAAATTCCACCTTGAATAATTCGTCTAACGTTTGCAATATGCCAGAAAGCTTCCTCATCACTCTTTGCATTTTTTAATTTTTCAATTTGTGCTGGTAGCATCGGCATTGTTACAGCGTACATAGGAAGCAATTTATTTAGTGTGTTTGAAGAAGTTATACCACCGCCATTACCATTACAATTCAAGTTGGTGTGGTAATAAGCCTCTTCGAGTTCTTGAGCGGCGTCGAGTAGTGCATAAATACAGTAGAGCATGTAAGCTACTGCTGCCATAAAAGCAATAGCAGCTAATGCATAAAGTGCAGAACCCGTCGGACATGACGTAGCATCTGGACAAACATATGCAGCAGCATCAGAAACTAATATTGAGAGTGTACGATCAGCAGTAAGAAAAAAAGAATCGTATGACGTAGAGAAAAAGGATTTAATCGTTTGCAACGTATCCACTTTTTTAACCTGTAAACTCTGTTGGGACACATTTTCAAAATTTGTTTTTTGTAATTTTAACAAACTTTCAATTTGTGAAATTATCACTTCGGTTCCTTTACCGACACCATCCTCTTTTGCGTCTTCAACCTTGTTATCACAATATATAGTTGTTAATAAATACATAGCAAGAATTCCACCATACCAAGCAACGTGAGCAACAGTACTAGCTTTAGCACCAATGCCAACCGCCGCGAAACATGCAAAACAGCTAGACGAGGCAACCGTCGTCGCTGTATTTAAATAAACTAGAGAAATAGCGGCTGCAGCAGCCGCCATCTGCAAACTGGTCTTTGCGCTGTCATACGCAGCTTTTTTCTCTTGAATCTCTGCATTTTTAGCATCTAATTCACTCTGGGCCAACTCAAGCACCTTGGAAAAATCCGCATTGGCCTTCTCCATAATACCTGAATTTTCATTCATTAATTCACTAGCAGTAAGTGAAAGATCCGCAGCTGTTTCAATAGTTGTGTACTGACAATCACTATTATCTGGACATAACTTTTTCATCTCTTCATCGCTAACTACCTTAGATAATTCCTCAGATAATTCCTTAGCTTTGCCAGCATTGCCCTTCTTGCTTAAAATAACATTTTTACAAGCAGACTTAAATTTATGATACGCTTGAGAATCTTTATTCTCGTCATCTTTTTCGTGAGGAGTACAACTAAGACTTTCAGCACCATAAGTAGCATGGGCCAAAATTGTTAGTTCATCCTTAACGAAATCACTATCACCAGTTGTACTTTGAACAGATTCATCGGTATTTGTATTATCGGCCCAAGCAACACTTGAAGATAGCTGCCACTGAAGCAATAATGTAATTAAAACTGAACTAATTATTTTTCTCACAACTAACTCCAGTAAGATTGTAATTAAATTATATATCAATAATGGTCAAATCAGATTAATTTCTGCTTTTTTTAAGACCACTAAATATTTTAATTATGCCAAAGTACAAGGTAATTACAACTAGATTCTATACTCACAATTTGCGATATCAACTTACAATACAACTGCCCACAACTGTGGGCACGATCAAAGATCGACCAAGAATCTATATTACAGCAACTAATCTTCTACCGACAATACAGTACTAGTTATGTCAATAATATGGCCCATTTCAAAACTCTTAAAAACTCTTATCCAAATTTTCTTTAACAATATTTCAAATCAAAGTTATCATTTATAAAAGAACTGTAACGTTGGAGTAAACTGTGAAATATCAAGCCGCCTTAAAATTTTCTGTTTTTTCACAAACATTTTTACTGGCATCAATTTTACTAATTTTACCTTTTGCCATTACAAATGCTCAAACTGCTACCGCAACAGCGACACCAATAGCAACGACGACAAGTTTTAGCGAACAAAAAATGAAAGTTCAGCAGATGATAGACGATGGGTCCAGAAAAGCGTATGAATCGCTTTCTCAAGCGCAACAAGCACTATCAACTGTCGACAAAAATAGTGACGGTAGCACTGAAATTCAAAAACAACTTAAAAATTTAACCGATATTAAAGCTTGTTGTGACAAACTAAACTTTTATGACTGTACTCAGCAGCGGCCAAACTGCTTCAGTGAAGAGATGCAAAAAGAGATGAAATGCCAATCGGTAATTACTGAAGCATGTATGAACGACAAAGGTTTCCAAGATAGTCTTACCTCCGTTATGAAAGCGCAGGTCGAAGCAGGAAATAACAAACAAGCACAGACAAATGCCATTGGTACCTCAACCGCTCTAATGAAAACGCAACTTGAGATGTGCGCAGAAAACAAATCATCTCAGCTTGGAGATTGCTTAGAATTAGTCCAATCAAAAGTAAAAGCGATGGGTGACTACTTATCAAAATTTAAAATTAAAGGTGATGGAAAGAGCAAAAGCTCCAACGTAGGTAGAGACGAAGTTACCGTTCCTACTCCATAGATATGGCCACATACAGTAATATCAACGGATAAGAATTAGTTCAATTCGAAAAGAAGTGCACGATTAAAACCT
>DYOQ01000092.1 GCA_020720455.1 Bdellovibrio sp. | reverse complement strand
CATCGATGTATAGTTAGTTATCAGCTGATAATATTTTTTACAGGTACTTTGTGAATATAGCAAAATGACATACTCTGTTGACAGTAATATGTCATTTTGCTATATTGTATTCAGATGAAATTACTTGGAAAAAATATTATAGATGAATTTAAAAAAAAACACTCCACAAGCCGAAAGGTTTTAGATCGTTGGGTGAAGTTGATTGAGGGTGTTAATTTTAGTGGGCCTCGTGACGTAAAGCAGTTATTTGGTGCAAATGTGGATTTTGTTGGTCGTCAAACAGTTTTTGATGTTGGGGGTAATAAGGTTCGGGCCATTACTAAAGTTGAATACGGAATTAAGATTGTTCTGATAACAGACATCCTTACTCATTCCGAGTATGGCCAAAATAAGTGGAGGGAGTAAATTATGAGTATTGCAAAAAAACTGATCGAAATATTAAGAGAGGAGATTCCATCCTCGAAGATAAAGACACATGACTCGTACTTTCAACTGGTGGAACTATTTCCACTTCAACAGATTACCACAAAAACACAGCATGTTACAGCACTCAGAGTGATTGAGAAATTAATTTCATTCGGAGAAGCAGCAACCATCAACGCTAACGATGATGGCATAAACATATATATGAACACGCTCTCTGAGCTTGTGGAAGATTATGAAAAGGATCATTATAAATCAGGGGCCATCTCTGGCAAAGAGATGCTTGCATATCTTATGGAGTTGCAAAATCTTACTCAAAAAGATTTGGCAACGGAACTTGGAGGACAGCCCATTGTTTCAAAAATTCTAAAAGGTGAAAGGGCGTTAAATCTTCGCCAGATTAAGGCCCTTGCAAAAAAATTTAAGATATCGGCAGAAGTTTTCATTTAACTAGGATTATATTTACTGATCAATATTTAAAGGAGCTATTTGTAAAATATTATTGCCACTATCATATCTTTCGATGTTTTTCTTTATCGCGGCAAGGTTATCATCTATCCAGTTTGCAATTAGTGATCTGCCTGCGGCATCAAAGGTACCACTCTTCATTTTGCCATTCGATAAATAAAAAACCCCACTACATTTTTCCGATTTTGCTAACACAGTAGAGGCATCTGTAGAACCTGCAGTGTTATTAATATATATGTTGATTCCATAAAAACTGCTTAATAAATTATCCATAATTAACCAACCTTTGTTCCAGATCTTACCGGCCTATCAGGTGCTAAATCATAACCAGTTGGCCATATCAACTCGCCATCCTTGGAAATTGATGCTTTATTAAAAATATCTGGATTGCGTAACGGGATAATTAATTGGCCATTTTTTTTAAGAATTTCAGTCATGTCAAAATCGTATTGACTACCATCATTCATCGTACAGATTAAATGTGGGAATATTGGTTTAACGGCCACCGTTCTCAATAAGCTGTTTTTAGTTATACCATTCATGATATATCCTCCATTTTCTCAAACTTCTCACCTTCTTGAGCTTTGTTCCAACATTCTATGACATAATCTCTATTCTCACCCAAGAAGTCTTTCACTGCCCTAATTACTCTCGAGGGCAAATTTCCGTTTAGGGAATCGCCATTAATTATAGATATATTACCACTGCGCCCATCATTTAACCTCACGTTAACGTGAGGTGTATGGTGTGACTGGCCAGTCTCGTCGTATATATATAACGACATAATGTGATATAGAACTATTAATTTAGCCACAATTTAAATCTCCAAACTATAAGTTATATTGTAAAATAGTTATCATTGAAAATCTACTATGTTTTCCACTGCAAAAGCATAGATTACTGTTTGAAAACTGATATTATGCTGACAAATAAAACATCGGGTTTGTCTGATGCGCACAAAAGGAGATTTTTTTAAGTTTGCAACATGTTGTTATTTAAGTTGTTTGATCCAGTTGAAACATCGGGTTTTGCGTGGTATTATTAAAGCCGAGGTTTTATGAAAGATTATATTACGCGAGATCTGACAGAGTCTGAACTTTCAAATTTTTTAACCATGAAACACGGAACTGCTTCGTTATGTTTCTTACGCGGAAGAAGGAGGATTGGGAAATCAACTCTTTTAAAGAGAGTGACCAAAAACTCTAAAACCCCCTGTTTTTATTTCAGTGGAGTGTTAGATGAAAAACTTTCGCTCACATTAAAACGCTTCGCCACCGAGTGGAACAATTTTTCTGAGCAATCTCAATTGTCAAAGTTTGCTTCTCGAATGCTTAACTGGTCAGTGATTTTTCAAGATATCGCAAGACACGCTAGCAGTTGTGATACCTCAAAAAATATTGGAATTTTTATTGATGAGATCCAGTGGCTTGCTAAAGGACAGTCAGGATTTGTTGGTCTCTTTAAAGATGCTTGGATCACCTTAGAAAAATATCCTAATATTAAAATTATCTTTTGTGGTTCTTCCACAAAATTTTTTCACAATTATACTGGAGGTGAAGAAAAAATATTGCGTGGAATGACTACTCATCGAGATATAGTCCCACCTCCTTTTACTTTGACACAGCTTATGCGAAACATAACACCTCACTGGACGCTTGAGGAAAATGTGGTTGCCTATATGATGCTCGGTGGTGTTCCTTATTATTGGATGCAAGTGCCACGTGATAGATCGTTTATTCAATCAATTAATGAAATGCTTTTTACTAGTAAAACAGTTTTTTTACATGAGGTAGTTGAAATATTAAGGCTTGAGTTTAATAAGGCCGGAACTAAGACTGTAATGAAAATTTTAAATACTATAGGTATTCATGGTGCTGACATTAAAACTATTGCCATAAAGTCACGCCTTCCTTTAACTACAGTGATTGAAACATTGGAGAGTTTGCAAAATTATAATATTGTTTTTAAGAAACGAGTGATTCCCGAGAAAATATTGAAGAATGAACGTGGATCAATATTTATAATGCATGATCATTATCTACTCTTTTACTTTGCAGTTTTAAAATCAAAAGAACGTAAGATCGTAAATAATGTATCTGGCCAACTATTTTCAACAATTTTGCAATCGAAGAAAGGTTTTTATATCGAAAATTTTTCAGGTAAGGCATTTGAAAATCTAGTATTTCAATTACTTTCAAAAATATCAGATAGAACGGAGCAAATATTTAAGGAACTAGATATTGTTGATCTTGATTATGAGGTCGGTGAGTATAAAACTGAACATTGTCAAATTGATATTGTTTTATTTAATACGAGTGATAGATTAACCCGTTTTATAGAGTGCAGATGGTCGCATAGTGGTGAGCTTATTGAATCGCTTATAAAAGAGTTACCCTTGAAAATCAGAACATTTAATGGCACTTGCAGGGGATTTGTAGTAACAAACGCACCAATATCATCTAAGATCAAAAATCTAGCAAACAAAAATCAGATCACACTATTGTCACTAGAGACTTTTTTTAACTAGCTTGTTAATATGCAAACCATTATAAACATCATTCAAAGAGGTATTTCTTGATTTCTAAAATTTTTAAGGAAGAGTTGTGGGATAAAGTAGAAGGTTTCTCTTTTGAGGATATCACTTATCACCGAGCAAAAGATCAAGGGACAGTAAGAATCGCAATTAATCGGCCAGAGTGTCGAAATGCATTTCGGCCAAAAACTGTTGATGAATTATATATCGCTTTAGAGCATGCAAGAGTATCGAGTGATATCGGAGTTGTTCTTCTCACTGGAAATGGCCCTTCATCTAAAGATGGTGGTTGGGCATTTTGTTCTGGTGGGGACCAAAGAATTAGAGGAAAGGATGGGTATCAGTACGAAAAAAATGGTGGAGCTTTCGATGTTGCGAAACTTGGCCGACTTCACATTTTAGAGGTACAAAGACTAATTAGATTTATGCCAAAGATTGTTGTTGCAGTTGTTTCTGGTTGGGCGGTCGGTGGTGGCCACTCACTCCATGTCGTTTGTGATTTAACTATTGCCTCTAAAGAGCACGCAATTTTTAAGCAGACCGATCCAGATGTTGCAAGCTTTGATAGTGGTTATGGTTCAGCATATTTGGCCAGACAGTGTGGTCAAAAAAGAGCGCGGGAGATTTTTTTCCTAGGACTTGATTACTCAGCACAAGAAGCTTTTGAGATGGGAATGGTAAACGTAGTGGTCTCACATGAGGAGCTTGAAGATAAGGCGCTTGAGTGGGCAAAAATTATGAATGCTAAATCGCCAACAGCGATGAGAATGTTAAAATACGGATTTAATTTAGTGGATGATGGACTTGTCGGCCAGCAACTGTTTGCAGGTGAGGCCACCAGGCTTGCCTATGGAACGGAAGAGGCGACAGAGGGAAGAGAGGCTTTTTGTCAAAAACGAGAGAAAAATTTCTCAAAGTTTCCATGGCATTACTAAAATTATAAATCCATAACGGAGGAGGATGTGATGCGTGCAGTTTTTTTTCTTTTTAGTTTAATGATGAGTTTATCTGGGATGGCAGAAGTGAAACAGTATTTTAGATATGTTGATGATGGTGTAATTAAAGTTGGGATGAGAGATGGAGTAACAAATTATACCTTTGGAGAGTGCGAAAATATTGATTGTTTTTTACAAATTACTAAAGGTGAAGTGGCAGGAGAACTTGTTAGTGAAGTTTTTTTTGAAACTTTGCAACTAAGTACTCCAGTTCCAAGTCCAAAGCAGATTATTGCTCCAGCGCTAAATTTTACGGCCCATAAAGAAGAGACAAAGCTTGCAGAGTTTGTCATTTTTCCAAAGATAACAGCGCTTACACCTTGGAATGCACCAGTACCTCATTATGGAGATGGTAAAGGTCTCTTAGATTATGAAGTCGAACTTGGTTTTCTTATTAACAAAGATATTACCGCAGAAGATCTTAAAAATAAGAATGTCGATTTAGGTAGTTTTATCGCAGGTGTATTCTTGACGTTAGATATGACATCAAGAGAGTTACAAGTTAGAGAAGGAACGCTCTTTAACAGCTACAAAGGTTTTTCAATTGCTAAAAGTTTGCCAGGGTACGCACCTTGTGGACAATTTTTCATCTCGTATAAAGATTTTTTAAGTTTGGCCTCAAATTTTAAAATCTCTCTTGATTTAAATGGAGAGAATCGTCAGTCTAGTAATCTTGAAGATATGATCAACTCTCCTGAAGAAGTACTTCGCCTCTCATTTTTAAGAAAATATAGCTCTAGAAAATATAGTTCTTCTACTGGGAAAAAAGTCAAAATTCATAATGGAACAATTTTTAAGGGTGATGTTCTTTTGTCTGGGACACCTGCTGGAATGTTGTTTGTCGCTCCAACTTCAAAGGATAAAATGGCCGGTTTTTTTGAAGGGCTTAAAAAAGGGAAGAATCCGATTAAATATGCAAAAGATAAAATTGTAAACAATCAGCCAAAACATCTTGTTCCTGGGGATGTTATCGAGGCAACTGGTTCATATCTAGGGCAAATTTCGACGAGTGTTATTTCGGTGAAGTAAAAGTAATAAATATTACATCTCTAGATCTTCAAGATTTAATGCATCTCCTTCGTTCGATACAACTATGGCACAC
>DYOQ01000036.1:21822-30233 GCA_020720455.1 Bdellovibrio sp. | reverse complement strand
CGTAGTTCGAGATTAAACCGCTTGATTCAACTATCACACTAGGCAAAATGGCCGGATTCAAAGCGACATTAGAGATCGCTGTTTCGACTACCCTCTCAACTCGATTGCAACTCTCATTAAGCGATATAGCATAATTGATTTGATCTAACATGTCATCATAGAGTGGCTTGTCGTGTTGGAAGTTTTGCGATAACTGATAGATTTTATTATCTGCTGTCGGGTCAGATAAGTTCGGACAGAGTGAATCAGAGCTCGAAGATGGTAAACATTTACCAATTCCAACTGCATTTGATTGCCCAGCTATGATAATGATGTCGTAACAACCATTTATTGCTTTACTGTAATGCAGTAAAATGGTATGATTTAATAAAGTGAGGGTTAATTTGTGATCATTAGCTTTGGAAATAGAGTGGCTTTTGATATTTTCCATGATGGAGAATCTAAAAAAATACCTCGTGAATTTTGGAGGCGAGCAGTTCACTTACTTGATGTTATGGACGCCGTTGATGTTTTGGATGAACTTAAAACAAAAGGGTTTCCTCCAAGTATAAGGTTACATACTTTAAAGGGAGCTAGAAAAGGTGAGTTTGCAATTGATATAAACAAATTGGCAGGGTGGCGAATTACTTTCAAATTTGAAGATAGTATTTTCTTCGATGTGAAAATTGAAAATTACCATTAGTGGAGTGGAGTGAGTTATGGATAAATCTAAGAAACAAAAAATGAACAGAGTACCAAGTCATCCAGGTGAAGTTCTTAAAGAGTTATGGTTGGATGAATTAGGATATTCACAATCTGCTTTTGCAGAGATGCTTTCGAAGGAGACTGGCGGTACTATAAAAAAATCAACAATGATGACAAAATTGAATGAGATTATAAAAGGAAAAAGAGATATGAGTGCTGATTTTGCAGTACTCTTGGGAAAAGTTCTTCATACTTCTCCTCGGATGTGGATGAATCTTCAGGTAAATCGAAATATTTGGAAAGCTGAACAAAGGGCCGCATAGTTTTTTTTGGGATTAAATCAAGGAATTTGTTGCCCAGATTTTTTTATTTTCAACAAAATTTACTCAAAATTTCATGAAGCACGATAAGTCTTATGGAGTTTTACTTGAGTATAGCACTACCCTATTTTAATGCAGTACTAGTCATACTACTTCTATTGGTAAGCAATAGATCGATCGCTGCTATGAGTGATAGAATCATGGCGCTTGAGGTTGAGTGTGATAAGTTTGATGCTCACTCTTGTGGTGAAGTCGGTCGGCTTTATTATAAAGCAGGAAAGATTCAAGTTGGTTTTAGAAAACTTATCAAAGGGTGCAACCTAAAAGATTACTCATCATGTACTAGTGTCGGGTTAATTTATGTTAGGCAAGAGCGAATGGATTTAGCTCGCTCTTATTTAGAAAATGCTTGTAAGAAAAATTATGATAGAGCTTGTATTATTCTCAAAGTGCTCGCTATCAATAAACAAGATGCTATTGGCCTTTATAAAAATGCATGTAGAGCAAATGATGATCAAGGTTGTGTTGAACATGCGCTTGTTGAGTATAAAGAAGGAAGTCGGCCAAAGGCAAAAGAGATCTTTAAGTTAATGTGTGAGAGTAGAGACAATGTAGAAGCGTGTGGCAACTTAGGTGCGATGAGTTTGCAAGAGGGCGAGATTGAAGATGGTGTGAGGTTGCTGATCGAAAGTTGTAACAAAGGGTTACTCACAAGTTGTGTTGAATATGCGCTTTGGGATTATAAAAATAAGAATAAGAAAAGAGCACTCGATAATTTAAAAATGGCGTGTGACAAAGATGAGATGTCTGGTTGCATTGCGCTTGGAGAGATTGCTGAAGATGAAGGTAGAATGAACGATGCAAGGAACTTATATAAGTCAGCTTGTGAAAAATATTCGAGAAAAGGTTGTCGCAAATTAGTAGGTTTATAGGATAAGGAGTTTTCTATGAGTGATGAAGTTATTTTAAGTAATACTACAATTGAACCTCAACAACAAAAAATTCAGTGGGACAGGTTAAATTATGAATTTTTTGCAAATTTTCAATCTTCACATACACGAATTTCTTACGAGAATGATATAAAACAGTTTTTCCATTACGTTGAAAAATCTCATAAGGAGATTAATTCGCTTGATCAAATTGATCGTTTAATCGTTATCTCATTTAGAAATTGGCTAAATGAGAATGATTTTGCGCCTAAAAGTATTAATCGGAAACTCTCTTCGATCTCAAGCTATTTTGATTTTTTAATTGAAAAAAATTTGATGAAGATAAATCCTGCTGGTAATATTAGACGGCCAAGACAAGAGGTTGTTACTCCTACTAACGATTTATCTGATGAACAAATTGTCTCTCTCTTTCAAGCGATTTCTGAAGATAAGGTATCAGCACCACTTCACCGAGCAATCCTTTATGTTCTTTTTACGACTGGGATTAGAAAGAGTGAACTGATAAATTTAAAGAGAGGAGATTTTAAACAAACAGGCGAACACTATACGATACATATCTATGCCAAGGGCGGAAAATTTTTAACTAAAATAATTCATCCTACTACTGTAGATGTCATTAAGGAGTATCTTGGGTGGATGCATGCAAAAGGTAGAACTGTTGCTGACGAGGATTATCTTTTTATGCCGACAAAGAACCCTCACACCAAGGGGATGCTGACGAAATCTTTAACACCAAAAGCGATAGATTATATTATAAAAAAATATTGCCAAGAGGCAAATATTACTGAAAGAATAACTCCACACTCAGCTAGGGCCAGTTATATTGGGAGCGCACTAGAAGCAGGTGTCGATCTGTGGAGAGTTGCAAGAGATGTTGGACATAGCTCAGTTAAAACGACAGAGATCTATAATAAAAGAAAACAATCATTTGAAGATAGTCCTGTCTATGCGTTAAGGTACCTACAGAAAAAAGCGAGCTAGTTATGAAAGAGCTACGAGGTAAAGATGTTTCAACTAAACTTGAAGAAAAACTAATGGCCGAGGTGGCCTTTTTAAAATCAAAAAATATTTTTCCAACGTTGGCGGTTATTTTGGTGGGAAATGATCCGGCCTCTAAAGTTTACGTTGGCCACAAAGCGGTTATGTGTAAATCTCTTGGGATCGTCTCTATTGAAAAAAAATTACCAGAAAATTGTAGTCAAGAAGAGTTGCTGGAGGTTATTGATCAGTTAAATAATGACTCAACTATTCACGGAATATTATGTCAACTGCCATTACCAAAACAGTGTGATGAACATGAGGTCATAAATAGAATTGATCCAAGGAAAGATGTCGATTGTTTCCATCCATATAATTTGGGTTTGCTTACTGCTGGAACTCCTCGATTTATTCCGTGCACACCCTATGGTGTAATTGAGATACTAAAACATAATCACATCGAGCTTAACGGAAAAGAAATAGTTATTGTTGGAAGAAGTAACATTGTTGGAAGGCCTCTTTCAATCTTGTTATCACTTAAAGGGTACGATGCTACTGTGACATTATGTCACTCTGGAACAAAACAGTTAGATAAAGTTTGTAAACGAGCAGATATTTTAATTACAGCTGTAGGTAAGCCTAAACAGTTTGGAAAAAAATATGTAAAGGATGGAGCTACGGTAATTGATATTGGAATTAACCGTATCAGTGATCCAACAACGAAGAGTGGATTTCGCCTAGTCGGTGATGTCGATTATGAGGATATTGCAGACGTCGCAGGTGCTGCTACTCCTGTTCCTGGTGGTGTTGGGCCAATGACAATCATCATGCTAATGTATAACACTATTAATGCGACGAGGGGACTGTTTTAGTCAACTTATTTCATTGTGGCAAAATTTCTAGAAATTGTTTATCATTTTAGTTATTGATTGAGTGTAGTTTTAAATTTCATATGGAGAAATTAAAATGTCTCTTTTAAAAGTGACGATGATTGCTTTTCTTGTCTCATCATTATCATTACAGATTTTTGCTAATCCACTATTTAATGCAATATCTGATGGTAGAGTTGATCTCGTAAAATCATTTATAGAAAAAAAAGCAAATTTAGAGGCCAAAGATGGTAGCGGCGCTACTCCAATTATCATTGCTGCAAGCTGGGGAAGAGAGGGCGTTGTTCAAGCTCTTATAGCAGAAGGTGTAAATGTTGATGCCCAAGATAATAATGGAAAAAGCTCTCTTCATTATGCGACTGAGCAGTCATACAGTAAAATTATTAAATTTTTAATTGCCGCCGGGGCCGATCCTGATGTTAAAGATAAGAAAAATAATACTCCATTAATTGTTGCTGCTACAAAAGGAAATATTGCAGCAGCTCAATATCTGGTTAAGGGTGGAGCAAACATTTTACTTAAAAATGGAGCAGGTAAAACAGCTGCTCAAATTGCAAATAGCGAAGAGTATTTTTTTGTTGCTAAGTACCTAACGGAAGAAGCAAAAAAACCAAATAAATATAAGAAGGTTAAAAAAAATGTTAAATCACAACTGGCCTTTACCAAGCCAGATACTAAGAGTGATGAAAGTAAGAACTCTCAAGCAGCACCTAGTGGAAAAAACAGTGCTCAGTTATTAGCGGCCATTTCAAATGGACAGACAGATATTGTTGCAAAACTGTTAGTTGGCGGTGCAAGTGCAAATAGTGTAGATCAAGGAGGCAACACTGCATTGATGGTAGCTGCCAGTTGGCAACGATCAAAAATTGCACTCTTATTAATTAAAAGTGGAGCTGATGTCAACGTTGTTGATAAGAACGGTGATACCGCGCTCATTATTGCAACAAAACAGTCTAGTGCCCAAATTGTTAAATACATTTTAGATGAGAGTAAAGCAGATGTAGATATTCAAAATAAAAATGGTGAAACAGCGATGATTGTTGCTGCAAAGCTTGGCACTTTCAGTATCGTCAAGATGTTATTAGCAAAAAATGCTAATACTTTATTAAAGGATAAGCAGGGAATAAATGCATTTGAATATGCTAATAAAGAAGAGTATTTTCCTGTTGCTGATGAAATTAAAGGGCCAATGGAAGAGGCAAAAAAAAGATTAGCGACATCTTCAAAAAAAATTCCAACTCCAGTTGCAGTGTTGCCATCTAAAGATATTGCTCCAGTTTCGGTTGTACCAAAACCAAAACTACCTGAGCCAAAATTACCAGTGCCTAAAATTGCTGAACAACAGGTAATTAAGAAATTAGAAAAAATTGATCCCAATAAAAAAGATGAAAATGGCCGAACGGAGTTAATGAATGTTTCAATTGTTGGGGTTGAATCAAACATAAGTGAAGAGATTGAAAAAGGTGCAAATGTGAATTTGCAAGATCCTTCTGGCAATACAGCGATCATGCTTGCTACACAAAGAGGCAATGTTTCAGCTATTAGTCTACTATTATCAAAAGGGGCAGATGCTGCGATTACTAATAAGGCCGGCGAGACCACTCTTTATATTGCGAGAAAAAAATCATTAAATGGAGCAGTCTCTTTGCTTGTAAAAAAACTTCCAGATGTTGAGAGTCCTTTGCTAAACGGAAACACCAAGTTAATTGTGGCGGCAAAAACAGGAAATGTAATTGAGATCAAAAAACTTGCTCTTCTTGGTGCTAATTTAAATGCAATAAACAAAGAGAAACAGAGTGCGATATTAATGGCAACGATGATGGGTAATGTCGATGTCGCTAAATTTCTTTTAGCAGAAGGGGGCGACGGCAACATTCAAGATCAGATGGGATTAACTGCGCTAATGGTTGCCATTCAAGAGGGAAATGATGAGTTAGTAGATGCGTTTATTGCTAGTGGTGTAAATCTTAATTTACAAGATGGTGATGGTGTAACCGCGCTAAACTATGCCATTTATTCTGGGTTCAATAAGATAGTTCTAAAGTTAATAAATGCAGGGGCAGATATTAAAATTAAAGATAAAAAAGGAAATGATGCTCTTGGGGCCGCAAAGAAACAAGGGTTTACTGAGGTTATTAAAATTTTAGAAAAAAAATAGTATGGAGGATTTAAAATGAACAAAATGATAAGAGTCTATTTAGTTTTTCTTTCACTAACAATTACCATTTCTGTTTTTGCCCAGGCCCAAGCGCCGTTAACAGGAACACTGAAATTTGAGTATGAGCCTGGAAAATGTGTTGAGAGGTTAATTGAACTCTTAACAGTAGAGAGTAAAACTTCAGAGAAGGCCAAAGAAGAGGGGTGCGATAAGCAAGAAGAGGAGATAAAAAAGCAGATGTTTGGAGCAAATGTAAAAGAGAAAGCAACGTTACGTGGAAAACTTAGGAAAATTAAAAGTTGCTATTGTAAGGTTAATAAGATTTCTTTTAAGAAAAAACGAGAAATTCTTGAAATGGCGATAGAAAAGTTAAAAGATGAAGAGGCCAAGCTAAACTGCGAAGAACAAAAATAAATTAAACTCATGGAGTCTATATGAAAACGGTAGGCGTTGTCTTATCTGGGTGTGGTTTTTTGGATGGGGCAGAGATTCATGAAGCAGTATTAACACTACTTGCAATTGATAATTGTTGTGATGTAACTACACAAATTTTTGCTCCAAGCATTGATCAGTATCACGTTGTTAATCATGCAACGAAAGAGATTGCAGGAGAAAAAAGAGATGTTTTTGTTGAAGCCTCAAGAATAGCTAGAGGTAAGCTTTCAAAGCTTGAAGATGCCAAGAGCAGTAATCTTGATGCACTTATAATTCCAGGAGGGTTTGGTGCTGCAAAAAACCTATCTACCTTTGCTTTTAATGGAGCAGCTGCAAAGATAAACCCTTCTCTTGAAAAATTAATTATCGAAATGCATTCACTAAAAAAACCAATCGGTGCGATCTGTATCTCTCCTGCGATTGTTTGTTTGGCATTAAAAGGACGTGGCGTTCATGTGACAATCGGAAATGATAAAGCAACTGCTGCAGAAATAGAAAAATTAGGAAACCATCATGTTGTGACGACAGCTGATGGGTTTTATGTCGATTCAATTAATAAAATAGTATCTACTCCTGCATACATGTACGAGGACACAACAATCAGCAAGGTCTCAACAGGAATAACAGGTTGTGTATCAGCTGCTTTAGAGATGATTTGATTAAATAGTTTCTAGGCCAGGTTTCATTTTTCGTTCAGCTATATAATTAAGTATTTTTATGTACCAAGCTGCTGACTGGATTTGAACTACATAAGCAATAGATATTAACAGTGCTATCGTTGCGCCCTCTTTTCCAAATGCTGTCATGGCGATTGCGAGAGCTATTGAGAGATCCCTCATTACAACACCAAAAACCATTGCGACAGCATCTTCTTTACTAAAAATTTTTCCAAGAAATGTTAGCACTACGTAAGTTGAAATATAAAATAGAAGTAAAGGGGCCAGAATTTTAATTATTAGTTGAGGATTAGCAATAATACCTTTTGCTTTTAATGAGATCGCTACAAATGCTATTAAGATAACTCCAATAGAGGCAAATGGCCCAAAGTTATGCTTAATCTCTTTTTCCCATTTTGCTTGGCCATGCTTTTTTATCAAGATTTTTTGGGTCACAATTCCAAAAATCATTGGAACAAAGATAAAAAGAAAAATTTGTTGAAACATATGAAACATGTCGACTTCTACTGTTGTTCCCATAAAAATTTTTGTATATAGTGGCGCAGCTAACGACCCAATAATAAGTCCTAGCACCACCATCTTCGTAGCAGCGGCAGTATTTCCTTTTGCAAAACCTGTCCAAGAGATGGTCATCCCTGATGTCGGTAAAACTCCAATTAAGAAGAGGCCAACAGCAAAGAGTGGAAACCTCGGATCATTTCCAGAAAAAAATAGTTTGCCAAGCCAGTATGCAATGAATGGAACAAAAATAAAATTTACTAGTTGAGTTGCAATTTGAAGTTTGAGATCACTTCCCTTAAAGATTGACCCAAAATTAAGTGAGGCCATCATTGGGTAAACCATGATAAATGTCACTGGAACAATTAAATGTTTAAAAAAACTAACATCAACATAATTGCCAACGACTATACCAATCAGCATTGCAATTGGAATTGCGTAGACTAAATTTTTTTGAAGAAATTTTAACTTTGATATCATAACCCTACCTACTATAAAATATAATAGATCTTATTATATCAAAATAAGAGATGCAAGCAGGTATTACGAATTTATTATATGATTCTCACTTAAGATCTTAATCCCAAATTGTCTCATCGATCTCTTGGGACCACTCTCTTTTTCCCTCGATGTTTTTCTCTTCTATCTGATTATGGGGTTCATTCTCTTTAACATCTGTAGAATAATCTTTCTTTAAAGCGCACGCTTCGCTTTTTATTTCATTCTTTGCCATATCTCCTCCGTTCGACCCTCATTGTGACACAGATTAATATTTAGGCAAGAAATTTAAGTTGATTTTGCGCATGAAATTTGCTGATTTT
>DYOQ01000036.1:0-21722 GCA_020720455.1 Bdellovibrio sp. | reverse complement strand
TTAATATTTAGGCAAGAAATTTAAGTTGATTTTGCGCATGAAATTTGCTGATTTTGTATTTTTTGTTCTACTCGGTTGTCTCACTTAAAATTAAAATTTTTACATTTTCTACTGAATCAATAAAAGCGGACGCGTTTACACCAATATTTGCGACTTCTTTATCATACTCTTCAAGTGATTGAGCAAGTGGTTTATTTTTCTTGTCATATGTGTTGCGAAGTATATGAGAACGAATTATTCCAACCAGATAACATTTTTCTTCGCTCTCATCTTTGCAAACATAAAGCGGGCCACCAGAATCACCACTGGCCATATCACAATCATGTAGAAATGATTCGTCATCTAAATGTTCTTTGATTTTGCAGTCAGATTTTTTACTGATAGTGAGAAACTGGCTCTTGTTAAAAAATTTTGAGTGTCCTGCAATTTGTAGCTTGGGATATAGGTCAACGATTCCGCTGCCTGGAATTGTGATATCGAACCATCCAAATTGATCACCAAGTGGTTGGTCAATTTGTAAAATTGCCCAATCATCTGAACTTTTTGTTTCTGAATCTTTTCCCAGCCATGTTCTTATAACAAATGCTTGAGCACTATACTCATTTTTTCCAATAAAACCTGTTCTAAAAATAATGGCCTTGGTGTCCGAATTAAAACAGTGGGCCGCTGTAAGCACAAGGTCTCTGCCAATTAGTGCACCTGTGCAGCTACTTGATGTATCATCATTTCTGACATTACCAATTATTCCTATTTTTTTCTGTGCTGGGGTTAAATTTTTAACTTGTTCTCTATTATTTACGCCAAAAACATTTTTAGAACTAATTGAATGTGTTTCCTCGTTAGATATTTTTGACAACTCATTGCCACATCCGAAAAGAGAGATTAATAAATACGAGCTATGAAAAAAAGTTTTAATTAGGCCTTGTTGATTCATTGTAAACGCTCCATTAAAAAAGCAGTTCTGAGTGACAATAGCACTGTGCGTAATTGACCGCAATGGATATAATTTTTTTTATATTAATTACTTAGTTGTTTTATAGGTAGAAATGAGACAACGTAAAATCAATTGATTATATCAATATTGGTTCGTATAATATAAATTATATGAACTAATACTAGTGATTTAAGGTAAAAATTTGAAAAAACAGCATGAAGTATGGATGATGGAATTTTTAGATAACTGTAGGCAGCTTAATAGATCTAACCATACCATCATTAACTATGCGGCAGATTTAAGGAAATTCTTTAATTGGTTTGAAGCAATTTTTGATCATCAAATAACTAAGGCAGATGGCAATACAATTACTAGGTATAGCGAATTTTTGGCAAATGGTGGTAACTTGCAACATAAGACGTCCAAATATTCTGGGGTAAAGCATCTTGTTCTTTTCTTTTCTAAAAACAGATACAATATTTCAGAATTTTCACAACAACCACTCTCTGTCTCTTCAAGGCGTAGACATCTCTCTGCCGTCAAAAATTTTTTTGAATTTTTAAAACAAAGCTATGAAGATAGAAGCTCTCTTTTTCAAAAAAATCCCGTCAAACCAAAGCTTCATGCGATTAAATTAAAAGATATTGACGTTAATTCAACAAAACTTCTCTCTAAAGATGATTGGAGCAAGCTAAATGAGTTATTACTTGGCCACAAAGAGAGATTCATGATTTACCTCTTATATTATGGGGCACTCAGGCTAAGTGAATTAGCTGAATTAAGAGTAGAAAATTTTAATCAAGAACATAGAAGTATTAGTTTCAAAAGAAAAGGTGGTGATGTTCACACACTAAAAATTCAACAAAGCGATACTATCTTTGAAGATTTGGAAAAATATTTGTCCTCAAGAAGATCCGATTCCAAATTTCTTTTCCCTGGAAAAATTTCAGGCCACATTACCCCTCGAGCACTTTACAAGCAGCTGATAAAATTGTTGATGAGCAGTGGGTGCAGCAATCAGGTTACTCCTCATAGTTTTAGAAAAGCGTGTGCGACCAACTTGTATGAAGATACTAAAGATTTGTTGTTCGTTAGAGATTACTTGAATCATAGTGACGCAAAGGTCACTCAGACTTATATTGAAAACTAGCTAAAACTTTACCCTTAATTGTAAATAGTAAATGTCTTCTTCATCTTCACTATCACGGTCTTCATGCTCTTCGTGTTTAGTTCCAAGAACCCCTTCCATATCCATTCCCATGATATCACCTAAATCTCTTTTTAGCTCGACTCCAGAACTCATCGTTTTTTTATTTGAAAGGGTTTCATTTGCTAAACTCCAAGTAACGGCCACTCTTGTTTTATCAAAAATTTCAACGCTTGCACTTAATACTAAGACGTTTAATTCCATATAACTTGAGCTACTGTGATGATTTAGTGCAAAGAGCATCGGGCGCATTGGAGCGTTTAGCGTATATACTCCGCCAACTGTTACACCAGTTGGAGACATACTATCACTATCTGGATGTTTGTAGATGAAAAATAGCTGTAGATTTTTTTTGTATAATATATATAGAGCGTATGCCGTCATGTCTGTATTATGCAAATCTTCAAAGTTTAGATCAGCACCACTCGTAGCGTCATATCTAGTAATCTCAATTTTAGTTATCTTTAATCCGTATTGATCTAGCCAATCTTGAATGAGGGGTATTTTGCTAGGAGAGATGGTTAACCTTACACCCATTACACCACCAAGATCTTGTGGTGAATTAACATCTGTTTTTGTTCCTGTAGGCATTTTTCCAACAGAAAGAAGAATGGCCGTACTATTTATATCAAACTCATACCCCAGCTTGAGCTCTTTTATAAACCGACCTAACTTAAAATCTTCCGAGTCAATCTCTCCCACTTTCCCATCTACAGTTGCTGTAGTTGAAATAGATAACCCTTTTTTATGCTTTGCCTTAAGTTTAACACCGGTGTTATATATTGAGACAGTATCCTCATCCGAACTGTATTCGACAATAGAAGAAAATTCTTGAGTAAAAAGGATTTTGCCGTTTAAGTAACTATTCCAAATAGTGTTGTCTTCATCGTTAATAAATCTATCGTAGGTTGTAATTAAATTTTCACTCTCGAATGTTTGAGCGTAACTTGGTGAGACAAAAAAGACGATTATCAAAAATAACGTCGTTAGATCAAGATATTTCAAAAGAAACCCCGCATGTTAATTATTGATTAAACATTAAATGGTTAACTGAAACCCCTTCCCCAAATTTAGCAAACATAACTTCGATCACGGCCTCTTTTTGACTAACTGATCCACTGCTTACTTTTTCATAAAGATCATCTTCAATGCTGCCAAGCCTCTCTTTAACGGCAAGATGTTGTGGCCATAAGTTCTCGATACTATTGGCGCCACCAATGCTTAAAGGTATAATGTGGTCGATAATATAGTTGTCTCGCTCTCTTAATGGTACACCGTAAGTGTGTAAAATCTCGGCCTTAGTCTCCCACGCAACATTTCTTTTGCAATAAATAACTCTTCCACCATACCGTTTTTTTTCAAAGTCTGGATCGTCCGTTGTACATAGCTTTCCTGGGGATTTTTGAAAATCTGGACGTTCAGGATAGCAAAATACCAGTGGTGACGCAACGACAGAAATAATAATTGCAAATAGAACTAAGGTTGGTTTAACCACATATCCTCCGGTGGAAATGAGAAATATTTTAAAATTATGCCCTGCTCCTAAAAATACCTAAAATATGAAATTTGATCAACTATAATCATATCTATCTCAAAACCATGTAATATCTACAACCCTATGGCGCGCCGCGGCCAATAACCATAAAATCTTTATATTAAGGGGTGCTTGATGAAAAAAAAATCATTAGTTCTAATTTTTACATTATCGGTAGTTGTCTCTTCCGCAAAAAGTTTTGGGTCAAGTTACAACTTTGGATATGCTTGCGCTACAAATGGTAGTTGGACCCAGTCGGCGCTAAACGAGTCTAATAAATTAATCTCGATTTTAAACACATTAAAAGATGATGAAAATTGCAAAGGGTTTGAAGTAATACTTGGTGAGTTGCTCTCGTCTCAAGCTAGATTTAAGAAAAATGTTGAATCAAACAATAGTTCAGATACTAATATTGGTGACGGAATTGATGAAGATAATAGTGAAGCACAAAAATCAATGTTAAATCAAGTTATTCAAAAAGGGATTCCTGAAGGAGAAAAAGGCCCATTTTACGATCTGCTTGCTGGGGTTCATGTAACAAGTGCCGTAAATAAGACACTGGATTTTACATCAAAATTTTCGGCCAAATATTTTAAACCAGATCAGGTAATGCGAGGCCTAGATCAATCAGCAACAGAACTTAGTAATGTTGTAAATGAAGCATTAACCTCAATGGTTGGGCCAAAACTAGATCAGTGTTTAGTGGAATCTCCAAATCAAGGGATGGTGATGGTGGCCGCAATGCTTAGACTTGTCGCTAATACTTCAGTTCCAGGCGTTAGCGGAGCAGCTAACCGAATAGGTGAAACGCTTAATAATTTTGTGCAATATTTGAGACAAGCAAAGTTTGGAAAAGTTTTACGAAATATGAAACAAACTGAGCTCTGGGCATCAATAACTTGTGCTCTTGAAAGTTCTGCTGAAAATTATTGTACTGTAAAAAATCAGCTAAAACTTCTTAATTGGGGATTAAGCTCCATGGAGCAAGGAGCGACTCCAGGAGTCAGCGGTATTGAGTTTAATGGGGATGGTAATTTTTTAGTTGGGTATCATACTTTAATGAGAAATGTTCCAGTTATTGCGAAATGGTTATTAAAAGTCCAATTCGGAGTTGAGCCAAAGTTAATTACCGATGCCACATATAAGAATAGTATCTGGTCAACAGTTTTAGGTATTATAGAGACGATGAATCAGATAAACGCTCTTTATAATGAGTTTAGAAGGAACATTGAAAATTCGACTGACCCATCGACAAGAAAAAATATGATCTTTACTCTGCTAGATAGAATAAAACATGAGATGTCAGGTGCGGTTAGCGCTAGTGGAGGTAGTGAAATAAACTTCTTTACTAACTCATTTCCAATTAATTTTTTATCCTTAAGGCTAGTAGGATTAGAAGAAAGTCAGTACCCCAAAGACGTTTTACCAAAGGAGTCAGGACTAATAATTAGGGCCGATGATTGGTTACAAAATGGTGGTAGATATCGCGAGATGTTTAACGATCAAATTGCCTTAATGGATATTGTAAAAATTCAATTAGAAAAAATAATGGGTAATGTTGAAACAGAGATGAGAAAATATTTTATAGATAGATTAATTGTTGATAAAATGAATCTGGTCGCTGAAGCGTTTACAATTGATTCTATGACAACTAGTGTGAACGATAGCTTACTTTTTATCATAAAATATTTAGAAGGCCTTCGCATTAGGATTCAAAGCTCGCCATTTGGTGACCCACAAGTGGTCAATTTAATCGATGATACATTAGAGCAAATTAGTGCGGTTTATGTTGCTATTGCAAATTATGGAAAAGTAAAACATAGCGCTGGTAATGCTAAAAAAGCCGCAGAAGATGTCATTGAAGTTGTTTATGAGAAATTTAATGTTTTAATACAAAGAGATTCCTTTATAACAAACCGAATGGCGACAATTGTTCATTATGATTATTTTCTACAAATATTAGAAAATAAAAATATGGATCAATATGCCAGAGAATTAATGATACTTTCAAATAACGATTTATATCGAACTATTGCAATGGCAACTACTGAAAATCCTGCTATGGCCGAACAAGATTACTATAATGCTTCAATGATTAATAGACGTAATCTTGATAACGTCGAGTATATTTTTAGAAATAACTTTATGGATTTTCTTCAAACGACAACGTTTGATGCTAATGGGGTAAGCGATGTTGGAAGAAATTTGAAGGTCATGAAAAATATTTATCATGATAATATTTTAGCACTCCCAAAAAGTATTTTCGGATACAAATATAGATATCAATTTAATCTAATTAACCCATTTGACCCATTTTATAGGCGTGGCACCTCTCTTTTTAGTAATGGTGGTGATACTGATGAGGGAGCTTTTATAGCTAACAAAAACAGAGTCTGTATTCAGCTTTTGGCCTCTCCAAACCCTCGCAAAATCTATATGGATCTTTGTGCTGATGCCAAAATAGTCTCTCCTTTTTATGCTGCGGCCACAGATGAAGAAAAGAGAGCAAAATTAGAACATTTAAATGTTAAGTTTATCGAATTTACTAAGTATTTCAATAAAAAATCAGATGACGATAGGATTTGTGCTTACCGTGATTATATGTATATAAACCATGTTCACTGGATGACTTTACAACATGAACAGATTAAAAAACATAAGAAAGAGAGTGTTGTAAATGGAACTAAAGCAGATGAGATTTTAAATAGAGCTCAAGCAAGGTTAGGAGTTAAAAATCTGTCTAAAAAAGAGAGTGAGTTAAAAGAGTTACAAAAGCAGGTTTCGACGTTAGATATGAGCGAGAAAAAACTTCGTAATGATATTAAAAGTATGGAGAGTAAGATCGCTAGACGAAAAGAGAGTTTAAAAGAGCTGAAAGAGTCAAAATCAACGCCTGCAGATGAGTTAACGCAGTTAAGAAAAGAGATCTCTGATTTAGAAGATAAACTTGCTGCTCTCCAAGATCAACTTACAGAGATTGAGTTAGAAAAAGATGACATAACAAAAAAAATTACGACAGTTCAGAGTAGCGTGTTACACATTAAATCAGAAATACGTTAAAACTACTTATGGTGGTGATCATGGTGATCATGTTTATGCTCACCATGATCATCATGCAACTCTTCCCATCCTGTAATCATCGATTTAACGTGGGCAAGGACAGTATGTCCAGTAGTTATCATGTAAACATGAATAATGATAAACATGGCCAGTCCATAAGCGCAGAGTGTATGGGAAATGGCAATGAGTTCAAGTGTGATAATTCTAGTTATATCAAATCCTAGAAATGTAAGAGTAAATGTAGATAACTCATTATAGAAAAAATAGATAAAACCAGTTAAGAGTTGTAGCGGGATTATTAACAACTTTAGTTGCAAGTATGCAATTCGTTGAAGGGGGTTTATTTTTGCTTCTAATGTTTTATCTGATGGGTGGTGTTCGCCTCTAAAAATTCCGTAACCATAAAATCTCATAACAGCTATTAGTTTCTCTGTTGTTGGAATATATTGTTTCCACTCACCTGTCGTTATATGCCAAAATATAGCAAAAACAATAAGCGCAATGAGCAACCATGCTAGAATATTGTGGGCCATTACTACATTTTCAAATCCAAACAACTTGAACGAACCGTGTACCTCAATTCCTGTAATTAACAGCGCAGATATCAACGTTGTTTGTGACCAGTGCCAAAATCTTTCAAACCCTTTATACACATATACATTTTTCATTTCATGTTCCTCATTAAACCAGTAACGATTCTACCAATTGCATGTATCGATACACCAAAAAAGACAGCGAAAATGCCTAGAATTGCCAAGTAATCAATATTAAAATATGGAGGTAGTCTAAGGCCATAATTACCTGGGATATATGGACCTTCATCGATACTTCCCATTATCACAGAATCTTTTTTATGGCAGTCATTACACTTCATGGCCTGTTTTGCCGGCATTACTAAATGGTTCATTGGCCAATATGTTTTTATTTTCTCTCCATCTTTTCCAACTTCTTGTACAACTTTAAATGGAAAGACTCTAGATTCTGGCCTTCTTCCTTCAAGCGGATAGTTTTTAAGGATAAACTCATTTCCATCTTCACTCTTTATGGATTTACTTGATCTCGTTAATCCGTCATACCAATGAAACTCAGTTGTGATGTCACCTTCATTTTTTTTCATGATGTGGCAAGTTTGACAGGCGACAACATCTATGTGGTCATTAAGCTTGCCATCTTTATGTGGAGAGATACCATGACAGCTTTCACATGATGCCATATCTATTTTGTTGTAATCTTCGTCCTTACCTTTGATTTTTTTAAGATGTTTGTGTCCAAGTGAAGTTGCTTTACAATCTGAAGAGATCATATGTTTAAATGTTGTGTGACAAGTCTTACATCTAAACCCTTGTCCATTTGCGCCCATGTGCACATCACCATTAAATGACTCAGAAGAGATATCTTTAGGAAAATCGTTATATTTAGTGTGATTATCTGAAAGGTGACAATTTCCACAGTTTGTATTTGCAGGATTGTCTATATTTTTTGCGATGATTCTCATTTGATCTAAAGAGATACTCTCTTTTCCACTCTTTCTAACTTTAGAAAAATAGCTATTGCTAACGTCGTGACAGACTAGACAATCAACTTTTGGAAGATGTTTTTTCTCTGTACTTGCTGATACGCTTGAAAAAATTTGAAAATTGCGATGGCAATCAAGGCAATTTCCTTGAACATCTTCATAATCCATCCCATTTTCTAAATGTGGATTAATGGCATCTCGTGGAACTCTCTGGTCTTTATCATTACATGCCCATGTCCAGTGCATAATCTCTTGAATGTGCTCTTTGCTTTGATTGTGACAAGTAGCACACGCTTTCATTACCTCATCCATAGACTCAAATGGCCGTTGCAATTCTTTAAATTTGCTATGATCAGCAAAACTTCGGCCTGATCGCTTGAGCGTCCAATTCTGAGCACTCCAACTTATCTGTAGAAACATAGTCGAAGAGACTGCAACCAATAAGAGAAATTTTAGTTTGTACATCACTTACCCTCTATAAATAATACCTATTACTTTATCAATTTATGAAAATTTTTAAAAAGCTTAGTAGCTTGCTCAACTCCATGACATGCACTACATAATTTGCCCAATTCATCATTTTCTCTGACGAATTTACCGGCCCTATTTTTATGTGGATTATGACATGTTTGACACATTAATCTGTTTTCATCTAACAAGATTCCTCGCTCCTCTTCTTTACCTGTAACCATCATACCTGTCTTATGGATCGATCCTTTTTTATCGACGTGGCACAATGTGCACTCGGAACTATCATTGCTTTTTAAAAGTTTTGCACCAGCAAAATGGATAGAATGACATGTTTGACAACCACCAACTGAAAAATCTCTGTGGTTTGAATCAGCAGTTGTTTTATCTTTGTGGCATTTTTCACAAACACTGTTTCCACTCTCTCTTAAATAGTAACTTCCATCCCCATCTGCAAATGGCCCTGGAACTACACCTGAATTGTTGTCCCCTAGTTTGGTATGTTTAGTGTGACAAGTCGTGCACCAAATTTTACCATTTTTCAGAGGAAGTTTTGACGTCATTACTGTCGGTACGATCTCCATCGGATGGTGCTTTGAACCACTCGAACTCTTTGCGTACAAACTAAAGTTAAGCAGAGTACAAATAATAATAATTAAAGTAGTAACCGAACAAATTTTCACTTTGTACCCTCACCTTTTCTTGCGACTATTAAGGTATTGATCGATTAACTCTTTAATAGGAGATATATCGAGATGTTTAAGCGAAGCAACCACACGATTTATAATGTCCACAGAGCCAAATGCAATTTCTTTTGGCAATTGAAGGAAATATGTTAGAGGAGCTACTATCAGTGCGGTTAGAAACATAAAAGGAAATGCCAGTATAAAAAATCCTGCTGCCAGAGGCGCAAAAGCTAATAATACTGTTTTTGATGTGAGGAAATAGTTGGCGCCATCTTTACCTGAGAGGACACTGTTATCTGATTCAATAAGTTTTAAATCGAATTTATTAATCGAAAGATAGTACCCTTTTTGCACTCGGTCGCCAACTTTATAAGTACTCACTTATTCACCTCTCAAATGTGTAATCTTAAAAATGATTAATTTTATTTGATATATTTTTATTATATATGTTTTGATTTTGCAATGGCCACACAGTAGAATCTATGTAGATTAAAATTTATTATTAATAAATATCATCATGGACGGTAAAAATGAGCAAAGTAGCATTGTTGGCTTTTTCTATCTCGCTCTTTTGTGCTTTTGGAGCACTTAGCTCTACGGAGCATCAAGAGCAACAGCTAACTAGTGATAGAGAGACAGTGGTAAAATGGGCCCGAACTCCTAAAATTGATCATTCAAAATTTGAACAGCTGAACAAAGATTTTGATTATGCTCCAGATGTAACATCGGCCTGCTTAGAGTGTCACGTTTATGATGCAAAAGAGGTTCAAAAATCTTTTCACTGGAATTGGGGTACAACAATTCATGGACAAAAGGTTGGTAAAGGTCAAAATGGTATGAATAATTACTGCATCTCTGCAAGAGGCAATGAGATGTGTACAAGTTGTCACGCCGGTTATGGGTGGAGAGACGACAGTTTCGATTTTAAAGCAGAAGAGAATGTCGATTGCCTAGCTTGTCATGATACAACTGGAACATATAACAAATATCCGCTCTCTCTTGGCCACCCATCGTACGAAGATAAGATGTCAGGTGACGTGTTATTTAAAAAAGTTGATTTAAAGCATGTTGCTCAGAATGTTGGAAAACCTGATCGTGAAAACTGTCTTATGTGTCACGCAAATGGTGGTGGTGGTAACGGTGTAAAACATGGAGATACTGATCTTTCTCTCGTTAATCCAGAGTTTGCATTAGATGTTCACATGAGCCCTGACAAACTAAATTTTTCTTGTCAACAATGTCACACTACTAAAGATCACCAGATTTCTGGAAGGTATTATGATAAGAGTGCAATCATTGATCATAAACGAAATGGATCTTTGCCAAACAGGGCCGGCAATAATGTGTCGTGTGAATCGTGTCATGGGCCAACTCCTCATGACAATATCAGGCTCAATAATCACACAGCAAAAGTTGCATGTGCTACATGCCATATTCCAAAATTTGCTAGGGGCCAATATTTAACAAAACTGAGCTGGGACTGGTCAACAGCTGGACAGTTAAAAGATGGTGCTCCATTTAGCGAAGAGGCAGAGTTTGATGGAGTGATGGCCCACTCTTATATGAGCAAAAAAGGAACATTTGTTTGGGGTAGAAATGTTGTCCCAAGCTATAGATGGTATAATGGGACTGCTGGCGTGCTTACATTTAATGATACGTTTGATCCTAAGAGCGCCCCAATTGATATAAATAAACCTAATGGTAACTATCTCGATTCAAATGCTAGAATTTGGCCGTTTAAGATACATCCAGGAAATCAACCTTATGATATAGTTAATAATAATCTTCTTCCTCCCTATTTGTTTGGTAAAAAAGGGAGCGGGGCCTTTTGGTCTGACTTAGACTGGGTAAAAGCACTTGAGGTTGGAGCTAAACTGAATAACATTAATTATAGTGGCAAGTTTGGTTTTATTAAAACCAATTACTATGGCGTGATTAAACACATGGTTGCACCAAGTGATCAGTCGTTGCAATGTTTAGATTGTCACGTAAGAAAGATTGGTAGACTGGAAGAACTGAAAGATTTTTACTTAGTTGGAAGAGATAGAAGTATTATTATTCAGATCGTTGGTATCGCAATGATTCTCTTCTCAATTGGTGGTATTGCATTTTATGAAATAAACAGACGTAAAAAATAAAGTGAGGTTTGTATGAACGATAAAACAATTACGATAAATGGTGTGAATGTAAATATTGGAATCTGGTTAAAACGAGCGGCAACGTTACTTTTCGTTGTTAATCTCTTCTTAATCTTAATCCTTGCGCTTACTGGTTTTGAAATTAATGGTAACTATTCCATCTTTGGCTTTGAAAAAGCGCTTTTTGTTCATGATACGCTAGCAGTTGTCTTTGCATTTTTGTTTTTTGGATCGTTTTCCTTATATGTTTTTGATTTTTATGATTGGATCTCTTTACCAAAAGCGAAGCGGCCACAATTTAATAAATTCTATATCATTGCAAACTGTGTGATTATCCCAGCTCAAGTGGTGACTGGTATTGTCTACTACCTGTTTCCATTTTTACGATCAATTAGGATTATGCCTGGAATTGGATTTTTTTCCAATGCTCACACATTGCTAGCTTATGCGATTATTGCAGGAGTTATTATTCACCTATATCTTTTTATAATAGGTAAATCTTCGCTTGCAAGATTAAAATAGAGGTCTTGGAACTACGATTGTCTCAATTGGAAAATCGTAATGAAATAGAGGCCCTTTCATGTTTGTTTTCATCGGATATTTTGCAAATGCAGACTCTTTTGCTTCGCTAAAATCAATATTATTGTTATTAGCAAGTAGTTGTGCCATATAGACTGCTCTATCACCATTAACGATACCTTCTGATGTTACTTTACCAACTAAGAAATCTTTTTTATCTACGGTATCGATAATAATCTGCTTAACTTGTCCAGATGTAAGCTCAGGATTTGCATCAACAACTTTAGATGCGATGTTGGTCACATATGGAGCAGCTTGACTTGTTCCACTAAGAATAATTTTCTTTTGGCCAGGACAACTTGAGTTGATATTTACACCCGGAGCTGCTACCTCAACTGTAGTTGGCCCAAAGTTTGAAAAATCAGCTAGCATAGCATCTTCATAAGTTGCTGCAACAGAGATAGTGTTATCTCTCTTAATTCCTGAAGGAGCATCTATAAAAATATCATTATCTGTACCGTCATTTCCTGCTGCAAAAACAAATAGAGTGTTTTCTGCCTTTGCAAGCGCCATCTCACCACCATAAATCATAGATGCTATAAAATGAATGGTAAGTTCAATTAACTGGTTTTCTGTTGGAGCTGTTTCATATGCGTTCATTGAGATTGCATAGATCATTTCGGCGGCAGATAGAAAGCCAAATCCGAATGAACCATTAGCAACTCGGACGTTAAAACTATTAACATACGTTGCCACCTCTTCAAGTTTTTGAGAAAAATCCATCGCTTGAACGGTTAAATACTTCTTAAACATATTCATGTCGATGATGTTTTCTCCAGTCTTCTTATCTTCTGGCATACCAGGAGTAGTAGCTTCAATATTTTCAGACAAGAGTTTTGCAGTTTCACTTATAAATTTAGCATAGTTTGTGGAGAGATATTTGACAGTTAGAAGTTCGACGTTGTCATTGTTTAATCTAGAAATTCCAGCGACATGAGTTCCATGTGCGTAACCGCCGATGAACTCAACATCTTTCATAAACGAGTCATCATCATTTTTAAGGTTGTACCATGCGATATCGTCAGCAGAGACTGTTCCCGCCGCGGCCATTGCTAGAATATTGTAAAATTTTAAAACATTACCGTTAATTAAATATTCGTACATTGGGTCATATATTCTACTTGTACCCTCTGCAAGGTTCCAACCGTAGATATCATCAACTTTTCCGTTGTGATCGTTATCATTACCGTCATTGATTTCATTTGGATTTGTCCAGATATTGTTGGCCAAATCATTGTGCTTATAATCTGTTCCCGAATCAATAATTGCAACAAGTGATCCAAAAGATGGCATCGCTACGAACATCGCTAACACTAAAAATTGTAATCTCATACGTTCCCCCATTAAGTATAATCACTGGCCTCGTTTGGCCAAAAAATTAAGGATTTGTAGTAGTGGCCTTAACGTTTTTTCATTTCCCTTGACTATCTCAAATATTTGTCTAAGTTCTTGTTCTGCTGTATCGATATAAGTTTTAGCATTTAAACGAATTGTTTTTACAGCGGCCATTAACTCACTTTCATAATTAAATAGATTTAATGTTTCACCAGACTTATATTGTTTAAATAAAGTTTGACTGTTAATAAACAATTCATAGACAACAGAGTTGATAATCCCGTTTGCAAAATCTAGGTTGTTATCTTTATCGGCTTCAACAGCAGATCTAAAATCCATTGCATCATCAATTAATTGAAAGGCCATCCCAAGATTATTCCCAAAACTTCTACTTAGAGTTACCAGATCATCTGAAGCGTTAGCAAGAATTGCTGGTGAAATAGTACACCAGCTCATGACAGATGCTGTTTTTAATTTCGCAATTTGAGTAATACGTTCTTTGGTATAATTTTTATCTTCGCTCATTTGGAGCTGAAGCCACTCACCTTCTGCAAGATCTTTGATTATTTTTGCCATCTCGGTTACAAGTTTAACATTTCCTCTTTTAGATAATGAGACGATAACATCTGCCAAAAGATAGTCACCCACAAGCACCGCTTTTTTATTTGATGAAGCGACATTAATAGATGGCCTTCCTCGTCTTAGTGTGGCGTTATCTACAACATCATCGTGAGTTAAGCTAGCAGCGTGTACAAGCTCTATTGCCCTAGCGTATGGATTTATCTCATCGCAAGTAACTCCAAATAGATCCGCAACCAAAAAACAAAGAAGGGGCCTTAATCTTTTACCACCTTGTAAAACTGTATTTTTTAACAAAATTTCTATATCTTCATTACGCTCTGGTGCTTCAATACCTAAATCCAGAGCTTTTATCTCTTTAGTTATGTAAGAAGGAATATCCATGATTAATTTATGAAGCATAGTTATTACTCTCTCCATAAATAGAGGTTAGAAACTCATCCATACAATCAACAGATACAGCTTGATCAGCATCACTAACGCTTCCTCTTGGATTTGGGTGGACTTCAATCATAAGGCCATCAAACATTTCCATTTTTATAGCGGCCTTGGTTAGTGGCAGAACAAGAGATGAGTGCCTTGATCCGTGACTTGGATCGATGATTACTTTATAGTTTGTATCTAGCTTTGCTTTAATTGCCATTCCAAAATCTAATGTTACTTCATAAGGGGCCGCATGATTTCTGCTTCCTCTTTCACACAAAAGAATCTTTTCCGCAGGAACTCCTGATTGTTCTAAATAACCTGCAGCACAGGTCCATTCGTAAAAATTGTTAGAGAATCCTCTTTTTAAAAGAACGTACTGCTCTTTATTTTTATAACCTTTTGCTTTACCAATTTTTTTGAGCAGCTCAAAATTTTGCATGTTTCTAGCGCCAATCTGAATTATGTCAGCAATTTCGCTCACAATTTGTAGCTGTTCTTCTGAGCAAACTTCAGTAACAATGCCGATTCCTTTTGATTTTATATAATCTATAATGTGAACACCCTCTTTACCAAGGCCTTGAAATGATGCTGCACTGGTGCGAGGCTTGAAAATTTGGGATCTAAAGTAAGGAATATGCCATTTTTCACATAAGTTAACGATCGGCTTAACCTGTTCTAATGATTCTAATGCACAAGGGCCAACGATATTGAAGTTTATATATCCCCCATAAAAATTTGACCGCTTTTAGCACTAGCATCATAAAAAGTAAACAAAGAGTACGGCATATGGAATAGATTACAGCGGCATGGCG
This sequence comes from Bdellovibrio sp., assembly GCA_020720455.1. GTDB lineage: Bacteria > Bdellovibrionota > Bacteriovoracia > Bacteriovoracales > Bacteriovoracaceae > DYOQ01. Next base: position 6,448 of record DYOQ01000036.1, on the reverse strand, counting down.
TTATGAGAAAATTTGTTTGATGAATTAGCTAGTTCAAGATAATGAACATTAAATATTAAATATTAAATATATAGCAATTAGGAGAGAAAATGGATGATTTGCAGGTCAAAAGCAAAAAAGTTGAGGGTACCTACAAAATCTTTGATGAAATTGCAAAAAATTACGATTTTTTGAACCACTTGTTATCTGGAGGAATTGATAAGAGGTGGAGGTTAAAATTAGTGAAAAACTTACCACAAAAGCAAAATTTGGTTGTGTTAGATGTGGCATGTGGAACTGGAGATTTATCTATCGCTCTTACTTCATCACCTATGGTAAAAAAAATAATCGGTATAGATCTCTCGACCAAAATGTTAGACATAGGAAAAGAAAAAATCTTAAAACTACATTTAGGTAAAAAAATAGATTTGCAAGTTAGAGATGGTGCAGACCTTCAATTTGAGAGTGAGTTCGATGTGGTAACAATTGCTTTTGGGATCAGAAATTTTAACGATGTTCCAAAAGGTTTACAGAGTATGTATGATGCTTTAAAAACTGGTGGACAGCTAATGGTGATGGAATTTTCACTGCCAAAATCAAAAATTCTCAGGGCCGCTCACCTCTTTTATTTTAGACGGATACTTCCATTTGTTGGAAATTTAATATCGGGACATATTGACGCTTACACTTATCTAAATAAAAGCGTTGAGGATTTTCCTTACGGAGATAAGTTTTTAAAACTCATGTCAGATGCTAAATTTCAAAAGTTGAAAACAGTCTCATTAACTGGTGGAATTGCGACCATCTATATTGGAGAAAAATTGGTAGATTAAATGGGTGAAGAAAAAAAGACTGCACAAAAAATAGTTTCATTTAAATTTGAGATAAAACTTGAAGATGAGTTAAGCGTGCTTGCGGCCAAGTCTGATCTTCCTGTGTTTTTCTTTCAAACAAGAGAGTGTTCAAAACAGTTTCTGGGATTCGATATAGCGTGGAAATATGGTAAGAAGAAATTATCAGAGAGTGTTTTCGAAGCAGAACAGCTTTGTGAACAAAATAATGATTTGGTTTTTTTCTCTGCAATTCCATTTGATTTCGTTGCTCTAAATAATGAATGGAAAAGCTTTGAAGCATTTGGAGTTGTTTTACCTTTTATCATGTTTACTAAAATAGACGGTAGTACATTTCTTCAAATAAATTATATGAGTGATACTACACCGGTCGAACTTCTCACAAAAGTTACCAAAATACTCATTGCCATATTTGGCAATGAAACGAAGAATGAAAATAAACCTCAATCGGTGGAGTTTTTCAAGCAGTTACCGACAAAAGAGAAGTGGGAAGATTCCGTTAATGAAGTGTTAAAAAAAATTGATGATAAATGGTGTAAGAAAACAGTCTTGGCCAGAAAAGAGGTTTTTACTCATGATTGTAATGGTCGGATGCTAATTGGCCAAGAGTTAAAGAGTTTAAATATTAATCGGTCCTATGTCGTTTATTTTTCTCCAGATAAATCACATGGATTTCTCTCTCTCTCTCCTGAGCGATTGTTTAAACTAAGTAAAAAGAGTATTGAGATTGATTCTTTAGCAGGAAGTAGACCGGCCTCTAACATTAAAGATGTTGATCATCACATGAGAGAGGAGTTGAAAAATTCTCAAAAAGATTTAAATGAACACAGGGAAGTTAGTACTTATATTGAAGGTTGTTTAAAAGATTTGACGAGTAGTTTTAAAAAAACTGTATCAGAAGAGATAATCGATCTGTCATATATTCATCACATCTACTCTGCTTATCAAGGAGTTGTTAAGGATGATGTATTAATTTGGGATATTATTTCAATGCTTCATCCAACCCCAGCGATAGGTGGATTTCCTAAGGAAAATGCAATCAATCTTATAAGTTTGCATGAACCTTTTGAGAGAGGGCTTTTCGCTGCCCCCCTTGGTATTCTTAGCAAACATCATACAGAGTTTGTGGTAGGAATTAGGTCAGCATTAGTAGATGAACAACATCTTCACCTTTATGCTGGAGCTGGAATTGTCTCTGGTTCAGATTCTAAATCCGAATGGGAAGAGACTTCAGTGAAGATGGGGAAATTAGCAAGGATTCTATGCAAATAACATCTGATACTATTTACAACTTGTCTCAACTTTGGTCTGAAGCTGTTGTTAAATTTTTAGTTTCTAGAGATGTTTCATTTTACATCTCTCCAGGTATGAGAAGTATTCCCCTCATTCGAGCTATTTATAAATATAGTTCAGTAAAGTGTGTTCACGTTATTATTGATGAAAGAGCAGCAGGATTTATGGCCCTTGGTGGGATTAAATCTAGCAAACTACCTGCAGTCCTAGTCTGTACATCAGGTTCTGCATTATCAAACTATTTTCCGTCTATAATAGAGGCCAAACAGTCCGGTTACCCATTAATCGTTCTCTCTGCTGATCGGCCAAGTGAGTTAATAGCAGCAGGTGCCAATCAAACAATAAATCAACATGGAATTTTTGGTGAGTATGTAACGGAAACGTTAAACTTAGATGATTCTAGTAGTGCGATATCTCTTGCTAATGTTGTAGCGCAGTTATCACAAGTAATTGATCTGGCCATTAAGCAGAAAACGACTGCGCATATAAATTTACCGCTTAGTGAACCTCTAACGTTAATAAAAGATACCGTCTCTCAAATGGTTATTACTGAATTCCAATCTATAGTTATTAATAAAATTGATCTATTTCAAGAAGATCAAGATTTTAAAATAGATGAGATTAAAAAAATCTTATTGCGGTCAAAAAAACCATTTGTTTTTATTGGTGAGATCAATAAACTAGAATCAATTAGTAGTTTGAAAAAATGGGTAACGGATGCAAAGATACCTATTTGCGTTGATATTTTAAGTTCTTTAAAGTTTTCGAATCCACGGTTCCTTCAATCTTTTGATAACGAAGGAGTTCGGGAACAAATTCTTTCTTACTCGCCAGATTTAATTATTTTTCTCGGTGGTAGATCAGTATCAAAACATGCAGCTGTTTTTTTAAAATCGCTTGAGTGTGACAAGCTAGTTCTCGATTCGATGATTGCTAAACATCACAGATTTATTACTCAAAACTGTTATGTAGTTAATATTGAAAAGCTTGCCTCTATTCTTGAACCGCTTTCAAAATTACATCTTAAAATGGATTGTTTTACCTTGGAATCTAGCAAGAATAATGATGGATTATTTACCTACAAACAAATTGCAGAACTTACCACATACAATATTCCAGATAATAGTAATCTTATTTTAAGTAATAGCTTAGCTATTAGAGTTTTTGAAAAACTGCAACTGGCGCTAATAAAAAATATTTCCATTTACAGTACTCGTGGTACTAGCGGAATAGAGGGCGAAATAGCGCATGCTGCAGGCATAGCAGCGAATAGTAATAATGAGGCCAAAAATATTTTGATCGTTGGAGACATCTCTTTCTTGTATGATATTAACTCTCTTACGATTTTAAAGAACATTACCAATCTAATTATTGTAGTCGTTAATAATCAAGGTGGTAGAATTTTTGAATCGTTATTTGAAAAGGACACAAGTGATAAACAAGTACTAGAAGCGATCACTTCACAACATAATTTTGATATAGAATCAATTGTTAAAAGTTTTGATATTCAATGTAAAACGGTAACAGACTCTTTCTCATTTCAACAGACGCTACTTAATGCTTTAAAACATAATGACGTAGAGATTATCCACTGCTTAATCACTAGCAAGGATATCCAATAATGAACGCATGGGTATTAGCAATAAGGCCAAAGACACTCCCCGCTTCAATCTCTCCTGTTATCATTGGACTTTCTATTAGCGGTATTACCTCATACGTTGTAGCAATACTGACTTTAGTCTCAGCTTTATTGCTGCAAATTTCTAGCAACATAGCAAATGATTATTACGATGGAATAAATAAAGTTGATGGCCATAAACGTTTAGGCCCAACAAGAGTCATGGCCCAAGGTCTATTTTCAAAACAACAGATTAAGTTAGGACTGATTTGTTGTTTCGCTTTAGCATTCTTAACTGGAAGTTATCTGATGTTTGTAGGTGGGTTGCCAATAGTACTTATTGGTTTTTTTTCACTCTTATTTGCATATTTATATACTGGTGGCCCATTTCCTCTATCTTATTATGCTCTTGGAGAACTACTCGCATTTATATTTTTTGGGCCGATTGCAGTGTGTGGAACGATTTTTTTACAAACAAAAATGTGTAGTGAGGTTGGAATAATTTTTGGAGTTTCACTTGGGATAATTTCTGCTGCAATTATGAGTATTAATAATTTAAGAGATATCTTGTCAGATCAAGAGTCAAAAAAAAGAACTATCGCAATTTTAATTGGAGAAAAAAATGCAAGATTATTTACCTTGGCACTAGTTATTACTCCAGCACTTATCTCTCTTTACCTATCATTTACAACTTCACTTTGGTATTTAGTGCCAATTATTACAATTATTACTTTTAAAGATTTTAAAAAAGTATATTGTGGCCCAATTAATAAGCAACTCAATCAAACATTGGCAAACTGTGGCCGTTATATGTTTCTATACTCTTTAGCTAACGTAATAGTATTACAAATTGTGAGTTAACTTTGGCCTTAAAATTTGATTTAGAATCTCAAACTATAGAATTAAAATCTCCAATTCAAGTTGGAAACGTCACCATCACGAAAAGAGAGATAACTCTTTTACACTTAGAGGATGAAAAGAGTGGTTTTTCAGGTACCGGAGAGCTCGCTCCTTTACCTGGACTTAGTTCTCTATCAATCTTTGTGGCCACTGAAAAATTAAAACAACTTGTCACTCTTGAAATAAGGAGTATTGACCTTTCTCGAACTGTTTTTGATCGTTATCTTTTTGGCCATTCGTGTATGCCAGTACCACCTGAAGTCCAGTTTGCATTTGAATCTGCTATTCTTGATTTACTAATCAACATGTCAGACAAAAAAACAGTTGAGTATTTTTCTTTGAAAAAATTTGTGAAGCCACCAACTAATGTTTTGATTGATAACCTCACTCACCTAGCGAGTTACGAAAATATTCTGTGTATAAAAATTAAAATCGGAAGAAAAAATCGTGAAGATGAGATTAATTTTATAAATGAGCTGTGCATAAGAGCGCCGTATGCAAAACTAAGATTGGATGGAAACCAGAAATTTCTGGCCAGAGAGATCGTAGATTTTGCAAAAAAAATTGACCTATCGTCAATTGAATACTTCGAAGAACCATTCGACATTAGTGAAAATTACTCGTTAAGAAATAGTTTAGATTTGCGAATTGCAATAGATGAGAGCTTGAAAAAGATAAATGGATTTCCATCTGGAATCTGCGCTCTTATATTAAAGCCTTCAAACCGTTTCGGCATATCAGGAACACTGAAACAGATCAATTCGACCAATCTACCTGTCATCATTACCCACTGCTATAACGATCTCTTTGGCATTAAAACATTAGAGCGCTTGGCCTGGTACTCTAACTTTCATCATGGCCTTTTTGGACTTCACCATGGGTTACAGGGTGATTATTAATTCGGTGGACATATCGTCATTTTTTTACATAAACTATTTTTTAAAAAGTTAACATTAAAGAGGTTGTGATGAAAAATTTTTTCTCATCTTTAATCGTAAAAAAAAGAATTACCAATAGGCTTTTACGCTTTTTCCATTCCGATATTTTAAAATTTAAACTTTGCAAAAGACGCTACATTTTCATTGATCCAAAAGATATTTGCGGCCCATCTTACTACATCGCATATACAGGCCATGCTGCATTCTATCACTATGAAACATCCGTCAAAAGCGAAATCCTAAAATTTCTGCCGCCAAATGGTGTGTTATTTGATATAGGTGCAAATATTGGATTGATCTCTCTCTTTTTTGGAACATTTCGGCCAGATTCAAAAATCTATTCATTTGAACCAACAGAAACAACATACAACTGCCTCAAATTAACCATGGAACACTGGAAATTTAATAATATAAAACTCATTAAAAAGGGCGTTAGTAATAAAACATCTGATAATGAAATATTGTATTGTGACAGTAAGAGCTCTGGCGGTAATTCTCTCGAAGAAAATGTAATTAGAGATATTGGGGAAAAAATAGCAGTGCAATTAACAACATTGGATGATTTTGTTGAGAAAGAGAATACCTTTCCTGATGTTATAAAAATTGATGTAGAAGGCCATGAACGCTTTGTTTTAGCAGGAGCTTGGAAAACTATAGAAAAATATAAACCGACTATAGTCATTGAAACAAATAATCAAACAATGATAGATAATTTTTCAAATATTTTCAGTAAACTAACAGGGTACGAGGTTGCACACGTTGGCTCACAAAAATATTTCCCAATAGAATATTGGCCAACCATTGCAAAAGAATTCTTAGATAAAGGCATAGCGACCGTTGATTACGTCTTAAAATCGTCAGAACGGTTT
>DYOQ01000091.1:4155-5741 GCA_020720455.1 Bdellovibrio sp. | reverse complement strand
ACGGTATCACCAAAATTAACGATGGTTCAGGCCATTTCATATAAACTTTCTAGTATTGGTGGTAAATCGAAAAAAGTAGAAAAATCGCAAACGTATGTTGATTCAGATGTTAATTGTTTAATCAGTGAAAATGGTAAAAGATTTGAAAAATTGTCTAGAGATGTGGATTCAGTAGTTAGTTTTTTAACAAGTAAAAATAATTCAAATGTTGAAAAAGAGCAGTTAAAGGTAACCCTGTGTGATAATTATATAAATGATGTTATGTTTGTAAATGATCAAGTCAAAAGTTCCATCATCAATGAATGTGTTAAAAAAATCAACTTGTCGGAGGATAAATTAAAGGGCCTGTCTGTTTTTGCTAGTTTCTTGAATTACAATAAACAAACAGTAGAAAGAAACGATGGGTTTGAAAAATTTGAGTGCGTACAAGAAGGTGAAAAAACATATTTTGTAATGAAAGGTAAAACAGTTAATCAGGAAGAGCTTGAATTTAAGGTTGAAATAAGCGGAAATGAGGATAGGCGGTTAATTGAATATAAAAAGATTTTAGAAAAACATTTAGAATACTCTTTACTAAAAGACGAGTCGGATTTTGTATCAGATAGTAAAGAAACATCTGTCGGAAAAAAGTTTTTTGATTGTTTTGCTGAAAATATTGCACCTAAAGAAGTGCCCCGGTCACCAATCACCGCCGCTACTATTGATGCCGTAGCTGAAAAACTAAAACAGAAAGAAGAAGCCAGTAATTCCGATGTTGCAAGTGATTCAACGAACGTATCTAGTAACGAAAATGTTGCTAATCAAATTAAGAAAAAATCTCTGATGCTTGATCTGAAAACTGGTGATACAGCAGCGCAAATTGGCGAACTTTTACCAGATGTGTCTGCTGATGCGAAGAACGACGTTGATGCTGAAATGTCAAAACAAGTTGATCCTAACAAGAATAAGTCAGGGCCAGTTACTCTTAACGGCAAGGATGTTTCTTCAATTTCTCATGTTGCCCCACCAGTTAGCTCAAATCTTGCAAGTGCAGAGCAGATCGAAACGTATGAGAAGTATAAAGAGCAGGTAGGTGCAATGACGGCCAATAATAGGACAAGAGACTCAGGTCGAAGCATTGCTAGCATTGATGAAGAAACAGGAAAAATTGTAATTGATGAATCAAAATTTTCTGCTGATGCTAATTACCCTCAACTGCTCGTTCTTCCAGATAGGCCAGAGAAGGGTTATTTGGAAAAAGCTGTTGGCGCTGTTAGGCGATTATCAAAAGAGGTTTCAAGTGCAATAGTTGGTGATGCACAAGCGGAAGATATTCCAAATTTTATTGGGAATGATGTTGAACCGCAGCCACTTGATGTTAAGGGTATTCCTGATAAGTTGGTTAATTATAAAGAAAAGACAAATAACGAAAAGACAACTGCTTCAGTTTCAAACGTTGTGAAAAGTAGTAACGGAGAAAATGTCACAGCACCGAAATCTTCTGTTGCCGGTAACGCCAAAAAAGTGACACCTAGTAATTCAATTGCTACTCCAAGCAAAAAAACTCAGGCAGTAAATAATAGCGCAAAAAAAGAAAATAGTAGTGT
>DYOQ01000091.1:0-4055 GCA_020720455.1 Bdellovibrio sp. | reverse complement strand
CAAAATCAAGGTGATGTAAGTCGTTCAGTAGCTACAGATAAAGGTGGTAGTAGTAATGATGTAAATGCAGAAAGAGAAAGGCCTAAGGATAATAGGCAAGCTGGCCAAGTAGACAGCAATGATTGGAATATTAGACAACTCTTAGAGCAAAAAGAGAATGAGCTTAAATCACAAAAAATAAAAATAAATTTCTACAAAAAATCTTATGGTTATCAAGGACCAGATGCCGCTAAAACTCTAGAATATAATAATGGTAGGTTTTACAATAAGGATACGAATGAAGAGGTAGAGCAGGGATTATGAGGGTGCTCGCTAAGATGTCCGTGTCCATTAAAGTAGCGCTACTTATTTCAATTGGGTTTGGTAGTTGGTGGTTTTACGATTTTAAAAGAAATGCAAAGTTCGCGTATGATGAGACACAAAGAAAAATGGTTAGCGATGTTTTGGCCATTTCGAAGTTTATTAGTCAAAATTTCGGATTCGAAGAGAAAAATTTAGAAAGTATATCGATCGAGTTAGAAAATAGAGTGCTTACTGGTGACATTCATTTCTATTACATAGTGCTCGCTGAAAAAGTTAAAGCGATGAAACAGTTGAATCCCCATGCTGAAAGTAATGTTTTAGCCTACGCACTAACAAAACGAAGTGATGATATCTTGAATGAGATTATGACATATAAGGACGTCCGCTATGTCATAAAAAAAAATCGTGACTTTATGGCCATCTTTGGATTTCATACAAACAAAGAAAAAACGATTGATTATTTTACAGATGAAAATACAGCATCTCTTATTAGGGATATTTTCATTGTTTTTATTACAGCATTTATTTTTATGGAGCTTTTTGTAAAGCTTGTGTTGGTGAGGCTGGCCAAAAGTTTGCTTATAAATACAAAACAAAGCAAATTGTTTAGGTTGATCTCATCGAAAGAGGTCGACCTACTAGAAAAGGGGATAGATGGATTTCTTGCAGATCATGAGAAACTTCTTGAGCGAGTCAGGATACATGAGATGCAAATTCCGGCCGCGATAAGAAATGAAATGCTGCTTGATAGAAAAGAGTATGAGCAAATTCATTGTGCAATAGTTAGCACTGATATCAATAGATCATCAAACATTCAAGCCAATTTCCCTGCAGAGGTGTATGCGCCAGTTTTTAAAGAGGTGATGAATGCAATTATAGAGGTGGTTGGGTTGTATGGTGGCAACAGTTATAAGTTTGTCGGTGATGAAATAATTTATTATTTCAGCAATAGTGATAAATATGATTCATGCACGATGGCGATAAGTGCGGTTAGGGATATTCAGGTTAAAATAAATGAGATTAGGAATAATCATGCGAAGAGTGTTGGTTTCGATATTATTACTAAATCTGCAATTAGCTATGGAAAAGTGACATTTACCCACATTAATCATATCTTTGAAATAATGGGTGCGTCTATTTCTGAAGCAGTTAGGATAGCTGCCCTTATTGAAGATAAATCAAAAAATATGCTCTATCTTAGCGAAGATGTGCGCTATAGATCTAGCGATTTAGTAAATACTAAAGAGGTTGGAACATTTAAGTTAAAGGGATTAGATTTCAATTGCAATGTTCACGAATATATTTCGCATAGGCCAGTAAGTGATGTTTTAAATGGCCTAACAAACTATACTGTTTCGCTGTTAACTTATTATAGAAGTAGTGATGATTTTCTTGTGTGCCTTGAGTTCTTAAAAAATAACCTAGAGCAAATGGATAAGGATATTTTCTTATCTGTACTTGCTGTCTGGAAGAATTTCCCTTCGACTAATAAAGGGGCCGTTGTGAGAGATAAATTCACTGATCTCGTAAAATATATAAATACAAACACCTCGACCCCTGGTGCCGACTCCAAGTATAAGTATTATCTTTCGTCGATTGTAGCTGTTACGTTTAATGTTGTTGATAAGAATACATACCATGATGAGTTGATCGAACTGCTGACAAAGTTTACTACTCATGAATATAGTAAGCGGACGGTGGCAAATGCTATTGAGGTTCTTGGGCTTTATAACACAGATCAAGATTATAAAATTATCAACAAGCTGCTGGTGGACGAGAACAACAGAGTAAGATCAAATACAATAATTAAAGAAGGTCTTAAAAATTTCGACAGCAGAATTTTTAAGTATCTTAAGAAGATGCTTAAAAAGAAAGAGAAGTTGTTTATTGCGAGCGGCGTATACGCTGCGAAAGAGATTTTTTTGTTTCACCAGAAGAATAAACGATCTTATAACGTTAATGTGTACTTTGATAAAACTATTTCAGAGTTAAAAAGACATGTGGGAGACGAGAACGAAATGGTTAAGCGTCAACTCATTGCTGCTGCTTCGGTTATTGAAGACCCAGGTTTCAGAGAGGCCGTCAATTCAAAATACCAAGCAGTGTGAGCTTTAATGGAAAAATTTAAAACGAATATTTATATCCATATTATTGTATATGCACTAAACATATTTCTATTTGATAGTTGTTCTTCTATCAAACAAATCGAATGTAAAAAAAAATATCCTGATGCTTATTCAGTTGGAGAAATTGTTAGACATAAAGCTTATGCGCTTTCATACAATGAACAGTTTGAGCAACCAAACTGGGTTGAGTACTATTTGCGATGCTCTGATTTTAACAATCCAGTGAAACGCTCAAACGATTATAGAGAGGACCCATTAGTTAAAACGAAGACACTGACTCCTGATGATTATAAATATTCTGGATATGATCAAGGCCACATTGCTCCAGCGCGAGATATGGCCAGAGGTCATGAGACAATGTCTGAAAGTTTCTACTTAAGTAACATGTCTCCACAACTTCCATATTTTAATAGACATGGTTTGTGGAAGAAATCTGAATCGTCAGTCCGAAAGTGGGCATGTAAGAGTGGAGTTGTTCATGTGATAGCAGGGCCTATCGTAAATGATGCCGAGAGAGAGCTAAGTACAATAGTCCAGAGAAAGAAAAAATTATTTATTCCAGCAAAGTTTTTTAAAATTGTCAGAGACTCCGATAAAAAAATGATTGGGTTTATTTTTCCTCACTCAGAGACAAGAGATGATATTATGAAATATGTCACTACTGTTGATGAAGTTGAGCGGCAAATCAACATAGATTTTTTTTCAGAAATTCCTGATGAGATCGAAGAGAAGCTAGAGGCAACCACTAATGTTATGTTGTGGGAATAGAGCAGATAAAAATTTTGAAATTATTTTATTAGAGCAAGCGTAATGATTTTGTCGTCTTGTTTGATTTTATCTAATACATCAAGTCCGCGAATTACATTTCCAAACACAGTGTATTGTGAATCGAGATGCGCGAGCCTTGTTAATGAAATATAAAACTGCGTTGTTGCGCTATCAAGATCACCATTTTGCCTAGCAAATGCTACTGTCCCTTTTACGTGTTGAGTATTGTTTACCTCTGCCTTGAGAGGTTTATTGTTCTCTTCTGGAAACTGTTCGGATATATCACCAGTTTGCACGATGAAATTTGGAATTACACGATGAAATTTTACTCCATCATATGCCCCTTTCTCTACTAATTGGATAATTCTGGTTACACTGCTTGGGGCCTTCTCTGGCAAAAGCTCAATATCGATGTTTCCGTGAACAGTTCTCATGGTAATAATTGGATTGGATACGGACATACTGTCCTGCCATTTTTTAGTAATGGAGTCGTTACTGCATTTAGTGCATGAAACGCCGATGTAGACGGTAATTAGGACATTTGTTAAAAAAAATAACTGCTTCATTATACCAACTTATTGAAACGGAGGTTTGCTTCATTTAACTACATTATCAATAAACATTATAAAAAATGCAAAAAAAAGTTAAATAATGTTTGACAGAGGAAATTTAATTGCATAAATTGCGTGAGCTCGAGTTTGAGGTTTATAAGTGTGAGGGGGTGTAGCTCAGTTGGGAGAGCATCTGCTTTGCACGCAGAGGGTCGCAGGTTCAACCCCTGTCATCTCCACCAATTCTTCACATTCAGCATTGCTCTTTAAAAATTTAGAATAGTAGATTAAAGTTTGCCATTTCGGT
>DYOQ01000090.1 GCA_020720455.1 Bdellovibrio sp. | reverse complement strand
AAAAAAAAAAAAAAAAAAAAAAAAAAAAAAAAAAAAAAAAAAAAAAAAAAAAAATTTTTGAATATATTAGCTCTGGCTAGGCGGCCCAAAATTTTGCTGGCCGTGCGGCCGCCGAGAATTTCAGTGACGCCCTACTAGGAATCTTGGCCAGTCGTTTGGGTGATTTCTCTGGCTAGGCCACAAGAAATTACACCCATTTTTTCGTCGGCCCCTATTGTCCTACTCGTAGCGGCCACTATAACGCCCGTCTCGATGATGATCTGAGTATTTCCACCATGCCCAATACGCTCTAGGGCATTAGCTGAAGCACTTCGATACTCTTCTGGATAGTAATTAGAGAGCGCAAACGCTATCGCCTTAAAATCGCCCTTCCCTGTGCCATTAGCGGCCGCAATTAGTAAATCTTCCCATGTATTCTGGTGCAATAGTCGGCCTATCTCCATAGCGTCCTTAAACTCGGAATATAGCTCTAGCCACTTCCATATGGTGCTTATACGGACACCACAGAGGCCAGCAAAAGAGGCCAAAGATTTACCTAGCTTAAGATGCTCTAGTAGCTTCTTAGGGAACGTATCAGGACAATACTTAGGTTCCGCTAGTAGCTTTCTACTCTTAGCACTATGTAGTTTCCTTCTAGCGTTTACTAGCTCTCTCTCTAGGTTCACCCTAGATAGTTCCTCTCTAATGGCCGCTATTTCGGCTTTTATGGCCGCATCATCTAGGGCCGCTACTAAATTAATCTCATCATTCTCGTCCATCTGTTATACCTCTCCGTTTTGATCTTATGGCACTCTTTGCAGAGTACCTGTAAATTCTCCATAGGGCAAAAAAGCCTATCTATGTAATCGTTCCAATCACCTGTAAAGCTCCCAACTTCTTCAATATGGTCTACTTCAACCTCTAGGGCACTATATAGTTTTCCACAAGAATTGCATAGAAATTTGGTAGTAAACTTCGGTTGGCCGTTCTTAAATTGGGCATTATTTTCCTGTATTTTTTGCCTAGAATTTTTCAGTATTTTGTGCTTTTCTGGCCAATATCTACTGGCCTCTCGCAGTCTTTTTTTGAGTAAATTTATAAATTTCTTTTCCATGCGTTCCCGTATCGTCAACTTATAATCGACTGACAACGTCGATTATAAGCGATTTACTTACTCTGTCAAGTAAAAAATTTTACAATTTTTTTCAAATTTTTTCAAATTTTTACAATTTTTTCGGCCATTTTCGACTATTTTGATTATTTTTTTTTGTCCCAAAATGAGTTAAGTAGTTGATTGCCACATTGCCAAAATTAATACAGAATGGATTTTGCTTAAAATAAGTAGTTGAAATCTTATAAACACACCCCAAAATAAGATTTTAAATTTCTTAAGTTTCGCCTTCCAAACTATTGGAATTATTCAAATACTTAAAAAAACAGACGTTGTAGAAAACACATAAAAGATATAAGGAAAGAAAAGAAAAATAATAAAGGGGTTTTTTTACCCCCATATATTCACGGTGCGTCATTTTTTTTTGTTTTGACATTGATATTTTTTTGTTTTAATTTTCGGCTTCAACTTTTAACAAGGAAAAATTATGTCGATTTTAAAATTTAGAAATCAGATTCTCAAGAGCTTTGAAAATTACCCATTGTCAGTGTCAATGCCAAACAGAAAGACGATTCTTCTTGATGAAAAATCTTTTACTCTACCAGATATGATTAAAAACTCAAGAGGACTACTTCACCGTTTAAATCTTAAGAAAGAATACATGGAGCATTGGGATGAATTAAGTGATGACTCTAATAGGAGGGACTTTTGGAATTTCGTCTATGCTCGCCAGTTTAACGCCCTAGAGAGTGCTGAGAAGAACCGAATTAAGAATATGGCCGTACGTTCTGGCTTTATACTGCTTATAGATGCAAAAGATAAGAACCTTTCTACCAATATGTACCTATATAACGCCAATACAAAGGAGCTTTCGGATACTCCATGGCACATACTCATAAAGAAAGAGAAAGATTTGGCCAACTCTCTGTTCTCTAATATAATCCAATGCGAATTTATGTTCCACCCTCACAAACCTAGGTTGGAAATTGTTGACTCAAAGCACAAAGAATTTAAAGATACCGAGTATTGGATATACAACATCTACCAACCGCCTAAGTGGCGTAAGGTCAAATACGATGAAAATGCGGTGCATAACTGCCCAATTCGCATAAAACTGTTTTTGGAACACCTCTTCCCCGACGCAGAATGCCTCCAATTTGTACAGAAATGGCTCTATTTTGCATTTCAACACCGAAACGAGACTTATCTACTGCTCAACGCTGGAAAAGGCGTAGGAAAGGGTATTTTTCAATCTTTGGCCTCGGCCTTGGTTGGCGCACAGAATTATGCGATACCATCATCGGGTTTTTTAAGTAAAGAGTTTAATGCGATTATGCGTAATAAGCGGCTACTTATACTTGATGAGATCAAGATGAATAGGGACAATATAGATAAACTTAAGAGATACATTAACGGTAGAATCTCTATAGAGGCCAAAGGAATAGAGGCCTCTAGTCAGGAAGAGAACTTCTGTTCCTTTATAATATCTAGTAACAACATGACAGACGCACTAATAGAGTGTGATGATAGACGCTTTGCTGTGCTAGATGTAACTAAGAAGCACCTATTGGAAGTCTTTACAGAGAGGGAGATAACGGACTTTGTAGCAGACCTAGAAGACCCTAACTCTACTGACGTAGTAGAGTACGCTCACTACCTTACTAAGCAATTCGGACATCTGAGCATAAAGAATAACATACATGACGTTTATAGGGGCCGTAGATTCTGGGAACTTGTATATGCCTCTCTAACGGAGTGGCAGAAGATCATAGTAGATGACTACACTAATACTGATATAGAAAGTAAGAGTGTTTCTGATTACTATTCTACTAAGATGCGTAACCGTGGTCTTAAGTTCCCTCTCAATGTGTCTAAAGTAGAGGACTTCCTAGTAAACTATAGGCACAATGGATTGCACAACATAGCGGCCATAGAAGCTGGCAATATAGTATTCAATAGAATAGACGATAGAGATGCGCCTATATTTGAAGATGAACAAACAGCAAGATTGAAAATGTTAATTGATTTAGTCTAATTAAATAAACAGAAAATTGTCAGTAGTAGTAGCAGATCATGATTAGGTAAACAAGGAAGCCTAATTATCTCACTGTTACTACTACTGACATAGGAGGTTTGTTTAGAACCAACCATAGGGATTTTGACAATACCAAAATCAAAACCCTTTGTCAAAAAATTTTTTGCAACATAATGTAAATTTTTCACACTGAAAAAAAAAATTTAAAAAAACTTTTAAAAAAACTTGACAAAACGAAAATTTTGCAGTAAAACTTCGTAGAAGTTTGAATCGGCCTGCAATCATAGGGATTTATAGGGCCAATAATAGGAGGAAATCGTATGGAAAATGAAGAAGTAGGGAGCACTGTCATCTGTGACATTTGTAAGAGCGACTGTGAGGCTCAAGATGTGGTTGAGTTTAACGGTAAAAGGTATTGTGAAGTATGTGCAAAGGACGACTTGGTTATTTGTGATAAGTGTTTCAAGTACGAATACAGAGATGAGAGCGAATGTGTAGGTGGTAAGTATTATTGTGATGGGTGTAATGACGAGTATCTGTATAAGTGTGACTATTGTTCAGAACACTTCCTCCAAAGTGATGCAACGTGGATAGGTGACTTTGTTTATTGTGACAGGTGTAGACGCCGCCATATAAGCTATTGTTCACGCTGTGAAAATAACTATTGGGACGGGGAAGAGTGTGAGTGTGGTGGCTATACGAATAGCGGACTAATAAAAGAGAGGCACTCACACAAAGACGAGTTCCAATTTATAGGTAAGAGCAATACTCTTACGCCTTACATGGGGTTTGAGTTAGAGGTTGAATATAAGGGCCAAGACCGCATGATGGACTATGTAGGGAAACCTATATTATTAGATAATTTCCTATTAGAAGAAGATGGCTCATTGAACAATGGGTTTGAGATTATAAGTCATGCACTAACGTATAAGAAGCATAGAGCACGGAAGGAACTATACTGCAAAACATTCCAATACCTAAGCGATAGTGGTTTTAGGAGTCACAATACCACTACTTGCGGATTACACGTTCATGTGTCTAGGAAGGGAATGAGAAACACTCCATCAGAGAGGTTCCTAGTAAACTTTGTGTACGCCAATAGGGATAAGTTTATTGTATTTTCTAGGAGGGAGAGTAAGGCCCAAGCAAGATATACTGCTTACTATAAGGGATATCCTAACGATACTAGGTATGTGGCCGTTAATCTGTGTAATAGGAACACGATAGAATTTAGAATGTTTAGAGGAACACTTAAGTATAATACATTTATGGCAACTATGCAGATGTGTAGGTGTCTCTATCTGTGGGCCAAAGAACATAAACAAGAGAGTACCAACTACAGTTGGAAGCAGTTTATAGAATTTATAAAACATAAACACAGTGGAATGGGTGAGTTACTTAGTTATTTAAAAGCGAAACAAATATTATCATAGGGGGAATAGTTATGTGTAAGTTATTGTATGTAAACAATTTGAAAGGTAGGGTTACCGAGGATTTTTTAAGGCGTATATGTACGTCAATGGAGAAGGGACAAAGAGATGGTATAGGTATAATCTTAGAGATGGATAAGGCGGCCTACTACGCTAAGGCAGAGGCCTTAACGGACGTAATGGATTGTATTATATCGGGTGGAGGTTCACCTAGGGACTTCATACTACAGTCCTGCTATACGTCCAACGCTATATCTACAATCCCTGCTAAGGGTGTAAGGCTAAGTAATGTCCATACCATTGCGGTTCATACTAGGACATCTACGAATGAGCTAGGAGAGATGTACGCTCACCCATTCGATATTGAGGATAGGTATTTATTCATGCACAACGGTATTGTGAACGTACCCTATGGCCATGAGTTTAATACTTTAACGGACAATGATAGTGAGTATCTAGGGCACGTCTTTAATTTGAAGAGGGAGTCCATGGTCCAAGATATAGAGGGTTACTATGCGTTTATCAATTACGATAGGGTAGATAAGAAGTGGACTATAGGCAGGGACGATACGGCCTTACTACATTTGGCCGAGCACTCTGGCGGCGGTCTTTGTATAGCAACATCAGCACTAGATGTTAAAGAGGTATTAAATCTATTGAATACTTCTAGTAAAGTGTATAGAGTTAAACCATTTACAAGTATAGAAGTAGGAGCCCACAACAAGGTTAGTGTAAGACCTTTAGCGAGGCCATCGGCAAAACCTGTGAATATAAGTAAGAAGTTAATGAATAAATCTATGGGCGTTCCATACAGTACAAAAGGGGGTGTAAGGTGAGTTATTACAGTAGGGTTTACGGTTTAATGTGTGTCCATCATGATCTTGAGTTACCAGAGGAAAATTCTCCTCTATGGCAGTTGGAATATTACTACTTAAGTAATGACTCCAAGGTACTTCCAAATTTAGATATTTATTGGAGAGAGTGTAAGGCAGGCAGTAAGCTATACAATCAGAGGCCTTGGAGAACTGGCACCAAAGAGGACTACATGAGTCCAGACCAACTGATTGCACTAATTGGATACCTCTCTGAAAGGTGTATGCAAAAGGAAATAGACGAGATATGGAAATGGTTAAAGTGGCATATGTTTTCTTACGATAACGTATCTTGTAAGACGAACTTTAAAAGGATTATGCAACCTATGGCCGTTGCTTGTGTAGGGTATGCGTCCACTAAATCCCAATTTTGGGGAATGATACTAAAGGCCAGTTGTTTAACTGCCTGTCAAAGTCCAATAGAATCTACGTCTGGAAACCTAAAAGCATGGACGATTTTTAATATATTTGGATTCGATTTAAAGGAACTACGGCCGCTTGTTGGTGGAGATTTCAGAGATTCTTTCGGGATATACTTTGGAAATGAGGATCACCCATTGAATCCTAAAAATTGGGGGGAACTA
>DYOQ01000035.1:22064-32489 GCA_020720455.1 Bdellovibrio sp. | reverse complement strand
CCTCGGTAAATCTTTTGACTAACGATCTGACGTTTTCAACGTCAAGCGGTTTGCTTAACCAACCTTCAGCACCGAGTATCCTGCTTTGTATTTCTAAATCTTTATCTGTTTCACTCGTCAGAAAAACAAGTGGGATAGATTTGGTTGCGGGGTTAGATTTTAATTTTTTAGCAAGTTCAATCCCATTCATATTTGGCATATTGATATCTGAAATGATTATTGATATTTTAATACCTTTTTCAATCGCTTCGACTATTTTTGAATAACCATCGATACCATCTTCACTAAGTATCAAATCGTAACCGAGTTCTTTGGCGGCTTTTTTAAAAATAAATCTTATTGTCTTAGAGTCATCAATCCCTGCAAAAGTATAGGTCAAGTTTGATCTCCTAGTAAGTGCGCTAAATAATAAGTAATTTTAACCATACTTTTACCAACTGTCTAAAATATATTTAGGTGGTTAGCATGTTTTAACGAAAATAATTATTGAGAAGTTGTTAGTCGCTCTCAAGTTTTTCAAGATTTTCGTCGAATAGCTATTGAATAGGTGTGAATTTTAGTCACCGAGGTGTTTTATCCTATTGGAGTTATCCATGGAAAAGAAGAGATTATTAGGTTGTTTAATTTTATTACTTGGGTTCGTTATCAATCAGCTTACTCCTCAATTGGCGTTAGCTGAATATGATGGCCAATATTATGAGTATGATGGTGAATATTATCGAGAGTGTGATGGGTTTTCTCACGATGATGATGATTCTAAATATTACTATCACCGTTATTGCAATAGAGCGATGTCCATAGAAAGACACTCGGAGGGTTGTGCTGAGTGTGATTCGTGGTCGATACCACAAGATGATAGCACCGATTGGGAAGGGATTTTAAACTCAACAGTTCCTTGGCTTTCGTACTTTGGTTCTCAGGCACTTTGGGCATACTCATCAAGAAAAAGTCATCAATACTGGGCCGATGCTTACTCAAAGGGCCCTGAATCTTGTTATTCAAGGTTTGATAATTATTTAAACTACGCAACAGAGAGTGGAATGGCATCGGTTATGCCTTCTGAAGCATCAGATCTTCTTGGTGTGTGTAATGGAAGTGGACTTGGAACGTATGCTGGATACGGCGGTAGCTATAGCAACGGTTATGGCGGTTATGCGAATCCATATCTTGCTGCTGGATATTCATCTCAATTTATGGGTGGAATGATGGGCCCAAATTATGGTTACGGTAATGGAATGGGAATGGGAGGATCTGGCGGACTTGGTGGTGGATTTGGTCTAGGCTTTGGCCTGTCGGGTAGTTTTGGTGGTGGAAGCGGAGGAACCTTTGGTGGAGATGGCTGGGGTGGCGGATGGGGAGCTTCTGGAGGAATTAGTGCTGGACTTGGTACGGGTGGTTATGGTGGACTTGGTATGGGTGGTTATGGTGGACTTGGTATGGGTGGTTATGGTGGACTTGGCGGAGCAATGTCAATGTCTCTACCTCAACTACCTCAGATTCAATTGCCACAGATTCAATTGCCACAGTTGCCAAATTTAAGCGGAGCATTTTCTGGCTATGGAAATGGTGGAATGTATAGCGGATTTTCTCCTCTGATTGGAGGGATACCGACCGGATATGGTTTTGGTGGGGCCGGAGCTAATTTTAGTGGAAACTTTAGTATTGGCGGAGGATTTGGCGGAGGATATGGCGGCGGATATGGCGGCGGAGGTGGATACTATGGTGGTGGCGGAGGATATGGCGGCGGTGGTGGATACTATGGCGGAGGTAGTGGATATACTGGATGTGGTGGTTGCTATGGTGGTGGATCCGGTATAGGTTATGGGAATATGGGTATTGGTGTTTCACCTATGTATAATGGAGCAGGTAGCTACTATTTAAATAGTGGTGGAATGTATAACGGATCAAATAATTGGAACTCTCAGTACAATAATTATACGCAATATCAACAAGGGTTACGCAATCAGCAGATGGCATCTCAGGGAAGTCTTTACAGTGCTCTATCTCAAGGGAGTCCGTCGTTAACATATAGTGCTGGTAGCGCTAATGCAAATTTATATAATTATGGTGCAGGTGCTGGTTATGGCTCTTATGGATACGGAAGTATCCCTTATAGTTTTGGTACCTATGGTGGAAGTGGTGGGTACGGATCTGGGTATGGATCTAGGTACTGATTCGGATTCTAATAGATAGAGTCTACTTATTGTGAACTAGAAATTTACTATCAGCTTCAAAAACGATTTCGATTTTATTGTTGTCGATTAATCTATTGACGATGCCATCGCCAAATGTAGGGTGTCTTATGATATCCCCTATTTCAAATTTTTTAGTTGGAGAGTAATCGATTGGGGCCTCTTGTTTGCCAGATTGCATTTTAGAGCTCCAATTTTCCAGATGTTGAACCTGGGTTGATTTACGCTTACCTCTTTTCTTTATTATTTTTGGCTTGAAAGTGTGGACAGATTGACATGTCTTGCATTGAACTTTTCCAGGTTCGTTTCCTTTCATGGTAATAATTATGTGGGCCAATTCAAGATTACACTTAGCACAGTGACATAGAAATTCTTGGCCAACCGATAGAGAAGACGTCATAATAACTCTCTTACTTATTTTGATTAATGAAAAGACCATCAACCTGTTAATTTACGTTATATTAGACCTTTATTGTAACTATGGCCAATTTAATAGTGGAGTTTGAACAAATTAGAGAGAAGGTTAGAGATTTTCCTGCGCTTTCTGGTTGCTATATCATGAAAGATAGATGTGGTGCAGTGTTGTATGTTGGAAAAGCAAAAAACTTGAAAGCTAGAGTAGCAAGCTATTTTAGAGAGTGTGATCATTCACCAAAAACAAAAGCATTGCTTGGCAGAGTTTGTGATATTGATTTTATTATTACTGCTAATGAGACAGAGGCTTTGATCGTTGAAAACAGACTTATTAAAGAATACTCGCCAAAATATAACATTAGTTTAAAGGATGATCGAACTTACCCATATGTTGTAGCAGATATGAGTGAGAAGTTTCCAACTTTGAGTTTAGTTAGAGTGCCACCAAAAAATTTAGCGAATAAAAAAATTTGGGGCCCATTTGTAGTTGGGAGTGGTATTCGAGAGCTATTACAAACAGTGTTAACTGTTTTTAAGATACGAGATTGTTCAAATATAAAATATAAGAGGGCCAAAGTGCCATGTTTAAAATATCAGATGGAGAGTTGCTTTGCTCCATGCTGCTTAACTGTTAACAGGCGTGATTATTTAAAAAAGCTAAATATGGCCACGGCCATTTTAGAGGGTGATGGACAATCTTCTCTAGTGGTACTTCGGAAAGAGATGGATAAACGGGCCAGGTTAGAAGAGTTCGAAAAAGCCGCTCACATTAGAGATGAGATTGAAGTAATTGAAAATTTTTTAGCAACTATTAATACGCAACATGTGGAATCACTTGATGGTAAGATAAGAGATGTAGATTTTATTTTTATCTACCAAGAAGAGGATGATCCTTTTAATAGCGATTTGATTATATCCCATGTAAGAGCTGGAAAATTTCTTGGAAACATTTGCTACTACTATAAACATCTTGCGATTGAATCTGAAGTTGTTGGAGGTGAGAATCTCTCATTTATTTTTAATCACTATGCTAGGCTTGGCGAACATCTTCCATCTACGATTCTGCTTTCTGAGCATGCAACTGTTGATACTAAAATATTAGAACAAGCAATTAATGAAAAACTAAGGTCTGAAGTTGAGGTAAGTGTTGTAAGTGAAGAGCTCTATCCACTTTTAAAAATGGCAAAGCAACAAGCGGTTGAGAATAAAAAAATGAGAAAAAATAGATTTAACTATTTAGACTTGGCCGCGAAAGAGTTGCAACAGTTGCTCAAATTAAAAACGGAAGTAAATTTTATTGAATGTTTTGATATTGCAATTTTTCAAGGAAGTTCTCCGGTTGCGGCCAAGGTTGCTTTTCGAGATGGTGTTCCAGATAAGAGTAGTTATCGTCACTATAAATTAAAGCAAAGGCCAGAGGGTAATAATGATTTTGAGATGATGAGAGAAGCATTTGAGAAACGTTTGCGTAGCGGAGATCTCCCGGATATTTTTTTAATTGATGGAGGATCTGGACAGGTTAACATTTGCCTTGAAGAGATTGATAAAAAAGGGATCAATATTCCAATTGTTGGAATTGCAAAAGGTAGAGAGAAATTCAAATATGATAGGTTAATTGTTAAAGGGATGGGGCCGTATCAACTAGATGGACGATCTCCGATGTTTAGATTGTTAACTCAGATCAGAGATGAAGCACACCGTTTTTCAAGAGTTCTTCATCATAAATTAGAACTAGGTAGAGTTTTACCAGATAGGTAGTTAAGTAGCGTTGTTAATTTATAACGTGAATGAGTTTTTTATGTCCATCACCACATTCAGGGCATCTTGCCGATTCTTGAACGATCATATTGCTATAATCTGCAAGATGGGTGAAGACAAGTTGAGAACCACATATTTTGCATTCATCAATAATCCTCTTTACTTGATTGACATCTCCATAATATTCTTCAAATTTCTCAAACTTATAGTTTTCATCAAATTGGCTCACTTCGCATCCTCCCACAACGTTTACTATGTTCAGTGATAACCATCCTAGTCAATCAACCTGTATTACCTTTCGAAGGATTGGATAATTCCTTGAGAGATTAATATATTTTAAGTAGTATCTAGTACTAATTTGCCCCAATATAGGGTTGTGTTAACAATGGTGGTTCGATGGCCAAAATACCAAAAAGTTTTGCAGGAGAGCTATTTAAAGGTTCTCCGTGGATATTTGAACGGACTAATGTTGTTGTAAACAGCTTACACATAGATGTTGTGACAGATGTGATTCAATCAGTCCCACTTCTCGAGTGTAAAAAGTGTACCGACCTTTTTTGTCGGGCAAATTTAGTTGTTGCACCGAAGAGCTCTTTTCACTCGCAAATAATAGATGAAAAAAAAGTTAGACTATTTTTTCTAGGCCCTTGTTCTATAGATGGTGATTTAGGTGCTAAGAAAATTATTATGGAAATGGCAAAAGAGCTAGGCCTTGATAACTCAGAGTTTATATATGTCCCTCTTATGAGGTGTTTTACTGGTGAGTCTATTTCAGGTGAGCAGCAGCAATTAGTTTCACAAAATTGTTTAGAACATTTAGAAGATGAAGTGCGAAGAGCTAGGCCAGATGTGGTTATTGCGCTAGGGGCATCAGTTTCTAATTTTTTGCTTGGTAAGAAAGAGAAGATTACAAAAATTCATGGAGAGCTTTTTTCTAAGGATCTTACTGGTGGTGATTTGAGTTTTCGGTGGATGCCCAGTTTTCATCCTGAGATGATTCAGATAAATAAAAAAATTAAAGATACTGTTTGGTTAGATCTTGCAAAGATAAAATTTTGACCTAAATGAGATTGTTCTGTAGAATTATCTTTAGAATCAAATGTAGACACGACATGGAACTAGGAAGGTTTTGTGCCCTATTTTGTAAGGATACTGTTACTATCTTTTGTATTTTGCTCTACTACGCTACTGTTTCTGCCAACTAAAGTGTTGGCCAGTAGTAGTAGTAGTTTTAGTTCCAAGATTAGAGTGAAAATTGGTCAAAACCTAAAAGATGTTACAGTTGGTGGGACTGATATTAAGAGGTACCTGTATGGTACGAAGGATTTAAGACAGTACCCCGGAAGAAACAGCATTAAGTTTCACTGTAACGATGGAAAAGATGGTTCAAATGGAAAAGCTCGAAGGTTAGCGCAGATTTATTCCCCAACTGGAGTGTTAAGCTGGGAGGGTAAGCGTTATCGTGGTGAACTCCTTTTAATTTCTAATGCAAGTAGTGGGTGTGATCTAATAAACATTGTTCCTCTTGAAAGCTATATTTCAACATTATTATCAACTGAGATGAATGGGACGTGGCCAATTGAGGCACTAAAGGCCCAAGCAATTGCGGCAAGAAGTTATGCAATCTATAAAATTCAAAACGACAGTACATCTAAAGAAAAGGGTTCAGAGTCATACTACGATATCGAGAGTTCTGAAAAACATCAGGTTAGTGGGTCATTTTTTGATGCAACACCATTTACAGATGAGGCAGCAAAGAAAACTAAAGGGATGGTTTTGTTGACAAAAGAGGGTAGTGAGTTAGTTCCTATTTTTTATCACGCAAAGTGCGGAGGAAGAACGATTGCACCTGATCAGGTTTGGAGCAATTCTGTAACTGGATATCAATCTGTTGCTTGTCCGCATTGTAACAGTAGTGGGCAAAAACAGTGGACGAAAACTATTTCCATCTCTCAGTTTAAAAATTTTGTAAACTGGCTTGCGCGAAGTGGCCACATATCGAAGTCAGTTGATGTTTCAAAAATCAAAGAAGGTGGTCTGTATTTACCAACGGATGACCTGATGAAATCTAAGGTTGGAATTTATCAAGCAGATAATTTATTAGTCATCAATAAAAGTCTGTTCCGTAGGTATTTTAGCAAGACATTTTTCCCATCAAATAGATGGAAGTTAACAATTACAGAGAAAGAATTATCCTTTATAGGAGAGGGACTTGGCCATGGTGTTGGAATGTGCCAGATTGGAGCACTTGATATGGCAAAGAGTGGGAAAAATGTTACAGAAATTTTGAATTTTTATTTTCCTGGCCATAAAATAGCACGAGTTTATTGATGAAACTTTTTGTTCTTAATACATTCCTTTATTTTTTATTCACGCTGTTCAGTGCTGGGCCAGCGTTTGCTTATACTATTTTGATTGACCCAGGCCATGGCGGTGATGACGATGGAGCTAAAGCTGCTTTTGATTTATCAAAAAACCGAGACGATAAAACGAAAATGGAACCTGATGTTTTTGAAAAAGAGCTGGCGCTTACGATTTCAAAAAAGTTGATGAATTTACTCAAAGATGAGTATACCGTTTTCTTAACAAGAACAATTGATAGAACAATCACTCTTGATGAGCGAGCAGAGATGGCCAATAAGATTCAAGCAGATCTTTTTATCTCGGTTCATTTAAACTCTTCACTAGATAGCAGTTCTCACGGCCACGAGATTTATTACTTAGATAATCATAACGATGTTGGGGCAAAAAGAGTTGAGCAGTTAGAGAACATTAATACCAAAGGTGAACAGATGATTGTTCAAAAGATCCTTATTGATTTGGTGGTAGAAAGGACAGCGTCGATTTCTAAACGTTTAGCTGATGATGTTCAAGATGCTCTGAAGTTGGTGATGAAGAGATTTGGGATTACTAATAGAGGAGCAAAGCCTGGTCTATTTTATGTATTGGCACTTTCTAAACGGCCTGCGATTTTATTGGAAGTTGGTTTTATGTCTAATGGTGAAGAGTTAAAGAAGATGATTTCTGAAGAGTTCCAGAATAGCTATGTCAAAGCTGTTGCAAGTGGTGTAAAACAGTTCATAAAAAAAGAGAACAAAGATAAGAGCGGGATCTCTGTACTGTAGAGATTATCGACAATATAGAGGGTCAAATCTGATTGTGAAAGCGAAGCTTGGTAGCACGTACCCAGATTGTGGGATAACGTATGAGCCGATATATAAGTTCATAAGCGTCGTTGCTACAAAGTCATAAGCACATGTTGTATTGCTCGTGATGTTTATCCCTGATGGTACCGCAACACGATCAATCGATCTTGATGTTGAGATGATTGGTGTTCCGTTATAAGTGTATGAGCAGAGAGAGACCGCTATGTTGTAACCAGTAACAGTTGATCCACTAGCGATTTTTGTTACTGCCAATACATCATTGTCACTGCTTATTCCTAAGAATAAGTTTGTTGCGGAACCAGTTAGCTGTCCAGAGGTCAACGACCCTGAATAAGCGATTTTATAAGCGTTGTACGATGTTTCTGTTGTATAGTACTGTCTAATCGGTAACCTTGTCCCACCATTTCCACAGCTAAGCGCCATGGCATTATTATAAGCAGTGCCGTGACTACCGTCGGTAAATGTGTTGCTGACACCTGTTGTTCCTCCTGTGGCAACTTTATTATCATCTCCTCCGCAGGATGTAAGAAGTAGCACAAGAGCTACGGTTGTTACTAAAATGTTTAAAGCTTTTAACTTTTTCATAAAAATCTCTCTTTTTAAAACTACACACAGTGTAGGTAAATTTGTTCAATTAACATCTTGCAATGATTGTGCCAAGCGCTATGATTAAGCTTTTTTTACCTTTTCGTGATTCTTGCTTATTGTTTCAGGTGGTTATGATGGTGTTGTTCACAGGTCAAATTTTTAGCAAAATGGATGTTTTTATTAATTTTTATTCATGTGTCTAAAGTTTTTACGTATTTCTAGGTGGAAATCTAGTGGAAGATATTAAAAAAACTGTTACTATGAAATGAAAATTTATAACAAAGGAAATTTCGATGAGAAAAGTTGTTAACCTGTCATTATTATTTGCCCTGCTTGGCCTAACAGGCTGTATTTCTGAATCAGATTTAAAAACAAAACTTGAAAATGTGATTGAAAAAAACCCAGAGATTGTAACAAAATCTATTGAGAAAAATCCCGTGCTTTATGTTGAAGCTTTTCAAAAAGCGGTTAAAAACGCTCAAGAAGAGATAAAGGTAAAGAGAGAGCAAGAGGAGAAGCAAAAGCTAGAAGAGCTATATGATAAGCCTCTCCAGCCTGTCATAACTAAAGATGATATCGTTCGTGGTAATAAAGAAAATGCGGCAATCACTTTAATTGAGTACTCAGATTTTGAGTGTCCATTTTGTACACGAGGGTATAACACTGTTATGGATTTGCTAAAAAAATATGATGGAAAAATCAGGTTTGTTTATAAGCACCTTCCTCTAAGCTTTCATCAAAGTGCAATGCTAACAGCTAAATATTATGAAGCTGCAAGATTACAGAGTCCTGAGAAGGCAATAAAATTTCATGATGAAGTTTTTAATGATCAGAAAAAACTTAAAAATGGTGAACAGTTTCTTAACTCTATTGTTAAAAATCTAGGATTAGATCTTGCTAAGATCAAAAAAGATTTAGATTCACCGGCCGTTATAAACAAAATTAAGAGCGATATGGAAGAGGCAGAGAAGTTTGGTTTCCAAGGAACTCCTGGTTTTATTATTAATGGAATCCCTGTTAAGGGTGCCTATCCAGTTAAAGAGTTTGAAGATATTGTTGAAGAGCTAAAGAAGCGAGGAAAGCTTACTTTATAATAGTAAATAGTTCTGAGTTACAAGCAGGGTGGATGTGAAAAATAAAAAAACTGTTTTCTTAATAATTGTTTTGTTGATGGTTTGTTTTATTGGTAGTGCTCACTCTGCTGGGTTCAAAATGTTTGACTTAAAAACCAAAAGCGAAATTACATTGGGTGAACTAAGTTCTACACTAGATGGCAATGAGAATATTGTTCTTGGTGAGTATCATTACACCCTCCCGATTCAAGATGGCGAAGGGATTATTATTCGTTCTATTGTTAAAAATTTAGGATTACAGGGTGCTTTTACTGTTGGCTGGGAGTTTTTAAACTATGTTGAGCAGTCACACATCTCTTTAGCGTTTGATCAATTCGCAAGAGGCGATATTCTTGGTGATGATTTAATGATTGCTTTTTTTGGCAAAGGGAGTGACGTTGAAATGAATCGCCCCTACTTAAAAGTAATGGAAGCGATTCGTGATCTTGATGGAGAACTAATTGGAACTAACGCCCTTAGGTCAGTAAAAAAACAGATCATTGATGATGGGCTTGATAGCATAGCTCCAGAGCTTGTTCCTCCTCAAATAGAGATAGGTGGAGCGAACTATAGAGAACGGTTTCTAGCGACTATGCATGGACACGTTCCACCTGAAAAGGTTGAACCTTATTTTATCGCCCAATCTTATACTGATAGTGTTATGGCATACCAAGTAGGTCAGTTGTCTTCAAATAACCTTAGCTTTTTAGTTGTTGGTGCTTTTCATACAGATTATAGAGATGGGGTTATTAAGCAGTTTGCTAGGTATAGCAGTAACGAAACTATTACAATTAAAATTGTAAGCTCTGCTCAGTTTGGCCCTTCAGAGCTTGAAGCGTTGCTTAATCCTCATCCAAAATATGGGCCTGTGGCCGATTATCTTTTTGTTGTTGATTAAGAATGAATGTGATTAGTCAGAAAAAAAAGTCAGCTTGGTCAGTGTATGTAATTGAGACTGGTAATGGTTCACTCTATACTGGGATCACTACAGATGTTGAAAGAAGATTTCAAGAGCATCAAGGTGGCAATAAGCAGGCAAAATTTTTTCGGACGACGGCCGTAAAAAGAATCGTTCATATTGAAAGATATGAGACTAGGTCTCAAGCTTCTAAACGAGAATCAGAGATTAAGAGAATGAGCAAGAGCGCCAAACTTTTGCTCATTAATGCATAATATATGTCAACCATTGTCTAA
>DYOQ01000035.1:0-21964 GCA_020720455.1 Bdellovibrio sp. | reverse complement strand
AACCATTGTCTAATTATTTAAAATTAAGTGATAATTGTATTGCCTATTCTGTAATCTTTGGTACCTTAGTGGCCACGAACAGAAAAACGAAGTGACTGGAGTTTGAGATGAAAGTATTGATGTTTGGATGGGAATTTCCACCACATATAAGCGGTGGGCTTGGAACTGCTTGTTATGGGATAACAAAATATCTATCGAAGAAAGTTACAGAGATAACGTTTGTCCTTCCTAAAAAGAAAAATGAGTATAGAGCAGAGTTTGTAAAAGTTGTTGGATCAGAACTTGTTCCGAAAAAAGCGGCAAGCAAGAGCACTGCCGCTACAGTTTTTAATTCATATCAGATGAAGGAGATGGATGCTGTTTTAAAAATGTACGAAGTAGATTCGACGCTTCATCCATATATGAATGAAGAGACATACAAAGAGTATGTTGATACGATTTCTCAGAAAAAAAGAATCAGTAGTAGCGAAAAAGTTTTTAAAGATGAGATTACAGGAGTGTATGGCCTTGACCTCTTAGATGAGGTTGCAAGATACGCATGTATTGCCGAAGCTGTTTTAAGAAATAACAAGTTTAATATAATTCATGCTCATGACTGGATGACATTTCCTGCTGCAGTAAATGCTAAACGTATAACGGGCCTTCCCTTGATTGTTCATATTCACTCAACTGAGTTTGATAGGTCTGGAGATAATGGTAACTCAGCAATAATTGAGATTGAAAAGCTTGGAATGATGGAAGCGGATCATATTATTACGGTTAGCTACCGTACTAGAGGACTAATAGAAGAAAAATATGGAATTTCAAGAGAGAAAATAACTGTTATTCATAATTCAACAGAAGATGTTAATAGCAACAAAGAAGATGTTTCAACACATAGATGTCACGCTAATAATCCATTAGTAAAAGATAAGGTTGTTCTATTTCTCGGTCGTATTACAGCACAAAAAGGGCCGGAGTATTTTCTTAAAGCGGCAGCAGAAGTAATCAAAGAGAGAAATGATGTTCGGTTTGTTATGGCCGGTTCTGGTGATATGGGAAAAAAAATGATTAAAGAGGTTGTGAAATTGGGACTAAGTGAAAGGTTTCATTTTACAGGTTTTTTAAATGAAGAAGAGCGAAGTAGACTTTTTTCAGTAAGTGATCTTTTTGTTATGCCATCGGTATCTGAGCCATTTGGAATTACGCCACTTGAAGCATTAGAACACGGAGTTCCTGTCCTTGTTTCGAACCAATCAGGTGTCATCGAGATGTTTGATGATATTGAGAGCGCAGATTTTTGGGATATCGAAGCGCTTAGCGCAAAAATTATTAAGCTGCTGGATAATCCTTCGATGGGAATTCCAAAAAAGAAAGTAATTGATAGTGCTGTTGTAAAAAACTGGGATGAGGTTGCGTCTAAAATCAGGGCCATTTATGGAGCTTATGCATGATTCTTCATACATTTACTGCGCTTCCCAAAACACCTGAAAAACTTCAGCCACTGTTAGAGATGGCCGGTAATTTATGGTTCTCTTGGAACTGGGATGCTGTTAGGCTTTTTGCAAGTTTAGACAATGAGATTTGGCATAAGTCTCAAAAAAATCCGATAAAGATGCTTTGTGAGATCTCTCAAGATAAGCTTGAAGCAGCAGCAAAAGATGAATCATATATTGCTGATGTTGATGCCGTTTATACTTCGTTTAAAAAATATTTAAATAGTAAA
Source organism: Bdellovibrio sp. (assembly GCA_020720455.1). Classification (GTDB taxonomy): domain Bacteria; phylum Bdellovibrionota; class Bacteriovoracia; order Bacteriovoracales; family Bacteriovoracaceae; genus DYOQ01. Next base: position 20,259 of record DYOQ01000035.1, on the reverse strand, counting down.
ACTTGGTTTGAAGAACAGCATGGTAAAAAAGATCAAGGTACGGTTGCCTATTTTTCTTGTGAATTTGGTATTCACGAATCACTTCCAATTTACTCTGGAGGACTTGGAGTTCTTGCTGGTGATCACATGAAATCTGCTAGTGATTTAGGAGTTCCGTTGGTTGGTGTAGGGTTCCTTTATCGTCAAGGATATTTTAGACAAGGGTTAAATGCTGATGGTATTCAGCAAGAGTTTTATCCTGAGAATGATTGGTTTCACATGCCAGTCACTTTAGTAAAAGATAAGATACTAGATCGTCCAGTGCTGATATCTGTTCAAATAGGTCCAGATGAGATTTTCGCTCAAATTTGGAAAGTGATGGTTGGAAGAAATCCCCTTTATTTGATGGATACTAACATTGTTGAAAATCATCCTCAGCATCGAGACATTACAAAACGACTTTATGATTCAAATAGAGAGATGAGATTAAAGCAAGAAATACTGCTTGGTATTGGTGGTGTGAGAGTGTTAAAAGCACTTGGTTATTCTCCTAAGGCATACCATATAAATGAAGGCCACTCAGCGTTTTTGATTCTTGAAAGAATCAGAAGTTTAATTGAAGAGAGAAAGCTTACTTGTGAGGAGGCGAAAGAGGTTGTCTGGGCATCAAATATTTTTACAACCCATACTCCAGTTCCAGCTGGTAATGAGCGTTTTGACGTTAATATGTTAAAAAATTTTCTTGGAGGTTTTGTTCAAAAAGGACTTGGCCTTTCATGGTCACAGTTTTTAGAGCTAGGGCTTGAAGATCCGAGTGACGTTAACGAAGATTTTTGTTTAACCGTTCTTGCTCTTAAATGTTCAAGTATGGCAAACGGTGTTGCGAGACTTCATGGAGAGGTGTCTAGAGATATGTGGAAAAATCTTTATCCACAGCTACCAGTTCATGAGGTTCCAATTGGCCATATCACTAATGGCGTTCATACAAAAACTTGGCTAAGTAAAAATTATGAGCAGTTGTTTGCTCGGTATATTGAGACAGCATATGTAAGAGAGATCGCAGATTTTACCATCTGGAGACTTGTTGATAAAATTCCAGATAAAGAGTTGTGGCACGCACATTGTGAAAGAAAAAAAGACTTGATTGATTATGCTAGAAAGAGAATTAAGTTTCAGATGAAGCGTAGAGGGGCCGGTGCTGGTGAGTTACAAAAGGTTGAATCGATTTTAAATCCAGATGCTCTTACTATTGGGTTTGCAAGAAGGTTTGCCCCATACAAAAGAGGCCATCTGTTCTTAAAGCAGGTTGAAAGACTACTTGAAATATGTTGCGATCCTGATAGACCTGTACAGTTCATTTTTGCAGGAAAGGCACATCCAGCTGATGAAGATGGCAAAGAGATTATTAAGACAATTATTGAAGCTTCAAATGACCCTGAGCTTTCAAGTAGTATTGTATTTTTAGAAGATTATGATATCGATATGGCAAAGCATCTTGTACAAGGTGTCGATGTTTGGTTAAACAATCCTAGACGTCCTTTGGAGGCTTCTGGAACATCTGGGATGAAGGCCGCAATGAACGGTGCAATCAATCTTTCTGTTTTAGATGGATGGTGGGACGAAGCTTATGATACGACTAATGGTTGGAGTATCGGTGGCGATGAATCTTATCCTGACCTAGATTACCAAGATGAGGTTGAGGCCAACTTGCTCTATCACCTAATAGAGGATGAGGTAGCACCACTCTATTACAATATTGATGAAGATGGTTACTCTTCTGGTTGGCTAAAAATGATGAAACGCTCGATTAAGACGTGCGGTGGAGTATATAATGCTAACAGAATGGTGACAGATTATTTATCTAACTATTATTTAAAAGCTGAAAAAAATCACGAGACCTTGTTAGCAAATGAGTGCGCAATAGCTAAAGATCTTGCAGCTTGGAGACACAGGTTAGAAGTTTCATGGCATGATACAAGAATTGTCGAAGTCTCTGTTCCAGATCAAAAAGCTGTTATTTATTCAGGTTCAGCTGTTGATGTATTTGCAACGATTCATTTGGGAACTATTGCTCCGGAAGATGTAACAGTTGAAGTTTACCACGGCTCAATTGGCCTTGATGATAATTTGAGTGATACGGACAGGCATCTAATGCAGATGGTGGAGAGTAATGGAACCGGTGCTTATAAATATCGTTCAGCAATACCGTGTAGCAGAGGTGGCCGCTATGGTTATACTGTTAGAATAATTCCGGGCCACAAGCATCTAGCAGAGATGATGATTCCAAAGCTTATCAGGTGGGAACGTTAGTAAAGATGACAAACACTGATTACTTGTTATTTGTCATCAGGGCTTAAGTTACACATCTTTTTTTCGATTATTTTGTAGTCAGGAACGTTTGAGTCAAATGGTAAAAATTCTCTAATGTATACAATCGGTTTACTCCTGTCTTCTATAGGGTTTGGGTTGTAAGCATTTACAAGTACATTTGTATTTATTTTCTCCAGTCTCTCGTCAAGGTCTCCGCCTAATACGAGGAATTCAAGTTCGGCCGTTGTTTTTTCCCTAACAATTAGCTTGAAATGCCCACTGTTTTCGATAAGCTTTCCTTTCAATTGGTAAATGCCACATGGGAAATTAGGAGACACTTGCCAACTATTTATTGCTATTATTTCTTTTTCTGTAAGATTGCCCTTGTTTTCGTTTTTCGAACAACTAACTGAGGTCAAGCTAATTAAAAGGAATATTTTCACAATGTTGAATTGATTCATACTGTCTCCTTATCACCATTAGATATGGGTCATTTAATAATTCTTCAACTGAATTTCTAATTTTCCCTCTGAAATGTTTTATATAATTTTGTCTTTCGAATTGAACTTCGATTAATGAGTCACTTATCTTTTTATTGAATAGCTCTAAGATACTAATGGCTTCCATATTTTTTTCTTTATTTTTTAAGTATTGGTCAAAATGTTTGTTTATAAAAGCTATATCCTCAATGCTTAAAGTAATTCCACTTTTTTTTGATTCTTTATTGTTTTCGGTATATATATTGTGTCGCTCTAATACTTTTCCAGTTTTTATGATAACCTCTTCTTTTGATTCCATAATAGTAAATAGCAAAGAATTAAAATATTTATTAAATTTAGCATTATGCCCATTTTCCAGTGATGCTCTAATTATTTGGTATGATATTGGAGGTAGGTCGTTCATGTGAAAAGGATTGTGACTTTCTTTATTTTTTGATTCATGATTGATTGATTGGACTGTTAGCTTTTCATCTTCGTTGACATATGTCACATACTCTTCATAAACATCTGACATATTTTCTTTTATATATCTTAAAGTAGCACTGCTGATTAGTGATTGTAATTTCCCATACCACTTGTTGAATATATCATATTTATCAGTAAATTCTTGCAGTTTATTTCTGTAGTTATTAGAGCAAAAATTCATGATGAGTTGATCCCATGCCTTAATACCATCCTTAGATAGTTTGTTTTTAATTGAATTTTGTGGAATGTCTATAAAAAAAGGAGAATTGTAATTATTGTCAAATGCCTTGTTACCGTCAGTTAATTTAGTTATATCCGCTGTATGCTCTAAACATATAATTTTTGAAATATCATCAATTAAGTAATCACTTGTTAAGGTTGGTGTGCTAGCTTTATAAGATATAGCTGTGTCATTTTTTGGTTCGGGATCCTTTAGCGAGTCATAATATAATATTCTTTGAAAATTTGCTAACGTCAATCTTGGTGAGGTTTTAAATATTTTAGAATAAATGATATTTTCAGGATTAGTATTACTACTAATCCTCATGTAGCTCATTTCATTCTCTAGACTATTGGATAGCGCGCATCTATTTTTTGGGTAGTGAAAATCTAAAAAATCAAAAATGTTTGCCGTTTGAATAGGGTGAACTCTGTGGTGAGCAACAATGTTTGCTCCTGCATGACAAGATGAAATAAAAGTTTGAACAATTGTCTCGGGGGAGAATTTATCAAGATAAAATCTATGTCCTTCAATAGGCATTCTTTCTTTCCAGAGCGCCATGCCAGAAGGACCACCATGTCCGATGTAAGTAAAGCTGACTTTATCTGGTTCTTTTTTTACAATGTTATCTACAACCATGTTTATGTCTTGACTATTTGCTATCAACGTTTTTTTGGGATATTTGCTCTCTTCTATTTTAATAAATCCGTCTTTGTCTCTTTCTTTGAATCCATCTTTACCAGTTGGAACGTAAGGTGTTTGTGGACCACCAGCATTGAATATGATGGCCTCTTGGTTGAATAGAAATCTATCAAAAGACTCCAGGATAATTTCATGCGCTTGATCGTTTGAGGTTGGATCATACCCTCCATTTATTACCAAATAAAAATTCTTTTTTGAATTAAGCAAAGCTGAGCTTAGATAGACATTACCTTTAATTTTTTTGATATATCGTTGAGCAATTTCAACTTCAGGGTAGGTGGTGTAGTTTGAACTGAACTTGGCCTCTTCTTCTACTACATCTTTAATATAATTATAGTTGAAATTAAGTTTTGAAAGTATATCTAATATTTTTTCTATCTGTAATGGCCCGTACCTTCCAATATGTAGAATCTGTAAAAAATAATATTGTTGGCGATCTTTATCTGAAATGTATATTCTTCCAAGTGTTTTATTAAATAGAGGTTCTTTTCCTTCCATTCTTTGTTGGATGAGATTTATTGTAAAATCTTTAGTTTTCTCGTCAGTATTTAATCCATAATAAAATATTTTTCCTAGAAGAGACTGATCTTCATATAGTGATAAGTGCGATATCCACCGTGTTGTGGTCTCACTAGTATTAGTTGAAATATAAATTCCAGCATTAAACATGTATTCTAATGCATCGAGATCTAGTTTACTTATTGAAATGTATTTAACATCAGGAGACGAAATTTTCTTAATAAGACCTTCAAGAGCTCCGTTATTACCGCCTAAAGTGTTTTCTACAGCTGCTTCAATTGTATCGTATATTTTTTCTTTTGATAGGCATCTTGAGATGATATCAATTACTTGATTATTAGGTCTGAAATAATTTATTGAATTTGATTGGGATGTGATGAAATCTTTATTACATTGTAGCGTTATCAAGTCAATTAGATCGGCAGTGTATGCGGACGTTGGTGTATCTACATCTGAAGATCTCCACTGATTATTTATAGAAAGGTAATAGTTTATCTTCTCATACAATGGATAAAACCATTGGTGTGGGGCCTCATCGACCTCGAGCGGTATCTTTGAAATAGCATATTTTTTTGCAAGTTGTATTAATGTGCTATCTTCACTTAAATATGCAGCGAGCACCATATATTGATCTACTTCATAATCTGACACATTTGAATTTGTTTTTGTCGTTAAAAAATCTTTTAGATGTTCTTGAACTTCCTTATTGTTTGACCAGTAAATTAATCTTTTTGCAATATTTTTTGCTTCTGCTAAATCTGTACTTTTAAGATTTTCTAATGTTATGAAAAACGCTTTTTCTTCAATTTCTGTTATATATTCTTTTAGGGTTTCATTACCCTTGTTGGACGCAATAAAAGCCTCCGCTGAAATTCTTGCAAAATCGTTTTTGGGCCTATTTAATATCTTTTTAGCTTGCTCTATTGCTGAGTCATCATCTATTTTTATTTCACTCCACAGTGAACGCAAAATGGTGACGATCTCGTTTGACGTTCCTCCTCCTTGACCATTCCCATTGTAATCATAGGTCACTATTGAGTTTGCAATCTGATCAATGAAATATCCAAGTCTATTTTCGATCGTTTCAACTTTACGAGGAATACTGTAATAGTCATACCCAATCACCTTACTTCGCTCTAGAAACTCATGCTTGTACGTTTGTTCCATGTTATCATCTGAGCCAGAGTACTTTGTGTCTTGCTCATAAATCCAAGGTTCAATTTGGTTAAAGCTGTAATTGTCTCCTAAAATGCTTGAGGTGATACTTTTAATCGCCTCTTGTTTTAACTGATTGTTGCCACTTTTAAATGCCATCAGATAGACAGTAAATATCGACCTGTGCAGAGATAGTACGTTGAAATTATCGAGGTACTTTTTAATAAAGTCTAGTTGTTCAGTTGAGTATGGTATAAGAGAAAAATCTCTTGCGAGTGAGTGAAGAGATGGCCTGCGGCTAAATGTTCTTGCTGCCATTGCCTTTGGTTGAGGTATGCAATTATTGGACTCCACGCAGTTTGCAATATCTTCTCCTAGGCCGTGACTACCTTCGTGGAACATTTGGCAATTATGTTCGTTAGTTTTTTGCCGCCAATTATTCATGGCCGTGATATCTTGATCAGTGTTGCTTTTTTTATAATCAAGAAGTTCATTGTATAGTTTAAAGCACTGGTTAAAATTTTCTATTTCTTTTTCAATTATTCCAAGTACTGTGTGTTTTATTTTATTTGCTGATTCAAGATATTCTATATCGCCTTTTTTTTGAATTAGTTTGATATGCACTTGTTGTTGAAAACTATTATTGTAATCATAAATATTCGTAGTCGCTTTTTGAATAATGCTTGCCTTGTTATTAAAATAGTAATCAGGGAAATTAGCTAAAAATGTTGCAAATTTATCTGCTTCTGCTTGGTCTAATTGGTTGTTGGAGAGTGATTCTAAAACAGGTATTGTTGGAAAGCCCCCATTTTTATTAAGCAGTAGTTGAACTGCTTGATCCACTAGTGTTTTATCGTTGGCAATAATTATATAATTTAGAAGGTGTACTATGCTATTAGTTGTAGAATGATCAGCAGTTTTAAGTTGATGTTCGAGAATTTTCGTAACTGCTTTTGGATGTTTTGAAATTATTTTTGTCAATTCAGCTATTTCATTAGTACTCATGTTTTTTTGAAGCTCAGTGCTTTTCAACTTAGAAAAAAAATCCGTTGATGGTATATTGACGTCATCTTTATCAAGATGAGTTAAATATTTATCAAAATATTTGTTTTCTATCTCGAAATGTTTGCGACTTATTTCATCTGCTTCAAAAGCATTTGCGATATTGGTTAATGTGCATACTAATAAAAAATATATCGCCCAGAAAAAAAAATGTTCACACCGCATACATATCTCCTTTCTTACCGTATCGTAATTTTAAAGTGTTGCTTTATGATGTTATGATTATTTAAGAAATAGTGAATTATTTTCATTATGAATTTTTATACTTGAGTATTTTGGCCATGCTTGATAAATTTCGTTCGAATTGATTTTAACAATAGGAGTAGGTATGAAAAAGATAAAATATTTTTTGATGATGATTTTGGTTTTGGGCCAGGGGGTTGTTTCGTCTATTGAACCGAATCAGTTTAGAATTAGATCAAATGGTGTCTTAACAGAACAAATAGAGGTTAACCAATCAAAAAGAAGTTATCAAATCCAGGAAGCAAGAGCTGTAAAGAAGTTGTCCGGTGATCTTGAAGCAAGGGCCGTGGTTCTTGGATTACAAATAAGAAATGTTAAATCTAATGCAAATATTTCCCGCCACGTCTTTGCTTTCATTGAGCAAATAAAAAACGACTTTGGTTTGGAAATATCTGATGAAAACGTTAAGACTGTAGCGACTAAGTATTTTCTTCAGTATGGAGAACAAGCTTATTTGTTAACACTTGTTCAAGAAGCTGATAAAAAAGTTGATGATAAACCAGAAGCGTCAGTGAAAGTAGCAGTTTTTTTTGAAGAGTTAGAGGATGCATTTGATACGGATACTATTGATGAATATTTGAGCAAATAATATTTGAGCGGAGTTGGTTATGAATTATTGGAGTGGTATCGTTTTGTGCTTGGTTTTTTGTGAGTTATCATCTTGTTCAATGATGGGTGTTACGAATAATGGTAAAAATTTAGATGCTACCCCTAATGAAACAAATAGCTTTGCAATTAAAGATATAAACCATTTGCTTTCTACATACAAAAATAACTTAGAGTTTAGAACAAAAGGGGATTTGAAAAATATTAAAAGTTCTAAAGTTAAGAACTCGGTTACGATATCATGGGAAAATGTTGAAAATCCTATGGGGAAGCAGGTTAACGGTTATAAATTATATTTTGGGTCTGCTCCTGAGCAGTATGATGGAAGTTGTATTGAGGGCATAAGTTCGCCAATTATAATCCCAAGAGAATTATTAAAAAATGCAAATGAGCCAATTGTTACTATTAAAAATATGAGTAACAAAATTTGTTATTTTGCAGTTGCATCTTATAACGAGTGGGGTGAAAGTGTGAAATCAACGCCAATAAAAAAAACGTTAACTCATTTTAAACGTTAGGACTTATGAAACAACAGTGCGGAAGATCAAATTTGTTGATAGTTATTATTTTGACTTTTTGCTCTGTTAGTTTAGCTAGCTTGATAAATAAACATGAATCTATAGTCATAAAAATGGTAGGCAGTACTGAGAAAGTTGAGAACGGTACTAAAATTGCTTTATCAACAAATGTCGATAAAAAAGGTGCGAATATTGATGGTGACAAGGTTAGTGAGAGTTGTCGGTGGAGGTGGATTAAAAAACCTGCGAACAGTAATGCACAAATTACAAATGATGAACTTGGACATCCTAGCTTTGTTACCGACGTAAATGGCCTCTATGAAATTGCTCCATTTATAATCATTAATGGCGAAGAAGTTCCAATTCAAGATAATACTTCAGTTAAAATAGAGTCGTCAGCGGTTAATAAAAATCCTATTGCTATAGCGGAAAAAAATCAAACCGTCCAAGTCTTATCGTCAGTAAATCTAAATGGAAGCAAAAGTTATGATTTTGATGGTGACTATCTCACTTACAGGTGGTTTTTTATAAAAACACCCGAAGGTAATACTGCAAAAATTGAAAGGAGCAACTCTCCTTTGGCAAATTTTGTTCCAGATGTAGAAGGTGAATATTTAATTGGCCTAGTTGTAGAAGATGGAAAATCTAAAAGCTCAATTAATAAAGTTACAATAGTTGCAACAGCGCTTGGGAAGAGTAAGAATCAACTGCCGATTGCGAAAGTTGAAGATGATAAGTTTGCAAAAATCATGGAAGTAGCGCATCTAGATGGTAGTGCTAGCTATGATCCAGATGGAGATGACCTTGATTATCTATGGTTCATAATAAGTAAACCCAAAGATAGTAATGTTGAAATATCCAGTGTCGTTGATGCAATTCCATATTTTCAACCAGATGTTATTGGAGCGTATGTGTTTGGTCTTATTGTTAGCGATACAAACAGTAAAAGTAGGCCAACAAAAATAACAATCAGAGTTACTGAGACAAATTTACCACCTAGTGCTAATGCGGGAAAAGATAAAGAGGTTGATATAGGAGAAATTGTTATCTTGGATGGTAGCAAAAGTTTTGATAAAGATGGTGATAAGCTTATTTATCAATGGAAGCTTATCTCTTTTCCGTTTGAAGGATTTATTAGGCTTGATGATTTGTCTTTAATGAATCCAAGTTTTGAGCCGATTAAGCATGGCGTATATGTCTTTGAGTTGGTGGTCTCTGATTATACTGAAAAAAGTCATCCATCTCGGGTAGTGATATATGTAAAGAAGGACCCTGAAAAAAAACCATTAGCAGATGCTGGAGATGATTTCTCATTAATCTTAGGAAATATCGCTCAACTATCAGGTATGAATAGTCGAAGTAGTGATGTTAACAATAAGCTAGAGGCCCTAACTTTCAAATGGGAGATGGTTCATTCTCCAGAAGGAAGTTCTGTAAAAATTCAAAATTCGAATTTGCCCAATCCTACATTTAGGCCAGATAAGTCCGGCATATATAAAATTCAATTAATAGTTGGTAATGAAGATACAACGAGTGGGCCAGATGAGGTGATTGTACTTGTGATGGAAGATATTGGTAAGGCAATTTCTTCCATGTCGAGTCAACATGGTGAGTATGAAAAAAAGCAGAAAGAGAGTCGGCAACCAGTGGCAGATGCTGGAAAAAATCAGCGGGCCTTTTTGACATCTACGGTTGTTTTAAATGGTAGTGATAGTGGCCACACAGATGGTGATGAAATAGAATTCTCTTGGTCGTTTTCACAAAAACCAAACGGTAGCGCTGCTAAATTGTTAGATGCTGATACCTCAACTCCAAAATTCTCTCCAGATGTAGAAGGTATTTACAGGCTTAGGCTGAAAGTAAGTAATAAGTCGAGTGTGTCTGAAGACAATGTCGCTGTTAAGGTAACCCCAGTAGAATTTGATATAGATTTGCGAGAGACAGAAAAAGAGTTTGGAGATAAATATAAATTTAATCGGATAACAATAAAAAATGTATTAGACAAACACCCATTTTTCAGTGTAGGGCCGATTACACCAACGTTTGTGTTTAGGCCCAAGGCAAAGTTAGAGTATGGAAAAGAATATACTATTAATATGTATAAAGACTGTGCTTTCGGCAATGGTCGTTTATGCGAACCGATTATATTTACAAAACAATTATTTGTTAATCTTTCAACAGAAGAGAAATTTTAAACCGAAGGGAGTATAAATGAAATTTTTTATTACATTTTTTTTAACTGTTTTTACCTGCAATTTGTTTGCGGTTGATATTACTTTTGTTTGGGGGTGGGGATGTCCAACTGATGTTAATGATCCTCTATATACAGTATGTCATGAAAACTATGATTATGATGATTTTGAAGTTGAGTATTTCAACATATACTACAAAAGTGGCGGAACTGCAGCTACTGTGAAGACAGAGTTCAATGGTACTGGCTTAAATGGAGGTATGGCTTCTCCAATAAATGTAAGCCTGCCGACGGATTTAGAAGGTTACGCAGTCACGATAAGAGATTTTCAAGAGGGGCAAGTATATTTTGTAGCGGTATCTGCTTATGCACATAAAAAAACGGATGTTAATGATAAATTAGAAAGTGATCCTATCAAGGTACAGATTAATACAAGTACACCGTCTACTCCAAAGAACCTTAAAATTATAGCATCTATTGAATCAAATCTTAATCGTGGTGGCATGACCATTGCTTCGCTTGCACATAGTGCCAAGAGTTTTCTATTATATAAACTTGATATGACTGAATCTTTAGAGAACGCTATTGTTGATTTGCGTGTTAATATGTCTGAAGAATATCAAAATAAATCTGATGTCGAGGTTGCGGCCGCAATAAACAACGCTTATGAAATGTTGACGTATAATCATGATGCATCTTTGATTGTTGTATTCTAAGTATCTCCATAATAACAGTGATCGTGCCAACATTTGTTTGCTATTTTATAGCAAACAAATGTTGATGATTTTTCAGCCGCTTAATCTGCCTGTAAGTATAATTATCTAAAATTATTGCTTTATCCTGTTTTCTAAATATTTATCCAAAGAGTGTCGATTAGGTATGGTAAAATTGGGTTGAGACTAGAAGAGTACTTACAGCAGGGTGGTGCGTATAATTACTGGGTTTAAATTGTTGACATATACGGTGTTAATTTTCATATTTCTTTTTGCCTCTTGTGATCGGCAATTAGTGCTTAAGACTAATAAAGGGCCAGATAAGTACGGTAGTACTGTCGATAAAGAGAAGGCGGAGTTATTAATTTCTGACCCAATTATATTTGATTTTGGAACTCGTATTATTAATTCCTCTATTGATAAGACTTTTACCATTAGTAACAATGGAACGTTGGCCTCTTCGACTATGAGTGGTAGTGGTTTGGCAGCTCCGTTTGCATTTAAAGGGGGAGGATATCCAGGAACCAATGGGACTTGTGGTAACACTCTTGCGACTTCTGCTTCATGTACTATAGTTGTTACCTATACGCCGACTACGGAGGTTGGCCATAGTGACATTATCGTTTTGAGTTATTACGACGGAGTGATAGATAGAACTTCTACTAGGCAAGTTACTGGTACAGGTGCTGCAATGATGGGTGTATTTAAAGAAATTGGTTGGGATGCAAACCCTGAGCATGAAATTTTGGTTGGGTATAAACTTTATTTTGGTAGTGCGCCTGGGATTTATGATGGTGCTTGTGTATATGGAGCAGAAACTTCTCCAGCAATTATAACGATTGATAGTTTAACAGACCAATCTCATCCTAGTTACATAATAGATAGTTTCAAAAACGATACGCCATGCTATTTTGCGATTAGTGCTTACAATAATGAAGTTGAAAGTTCCATATCTTCAGCTATTGCATTCATCCCGTAATTAATTTAATTCAAAAGCGATGAACGCAGTTCTTTGTTTCTCTTTAAAATTGTTATCACTAACTATTATAACAGATCTATTTCCGTTTGGAAGAGTTGGCCCAATGGTTATTCCTTCAAAATTATCCAGTTGTTGATACTCTTTTGACAAGCTTGGGATGATGGTATCGAGATTTAGGATTAATTTTTTTTCGACAAGCACAAGACCTTTAAGGTTTTTAATCTCATTTACTAAAGAGAGATCTGTTGCTCCACGAAGTGTTGCCTCATAGATGTAAATTGATGATTTGTTGCTACTTTTATTAAAGTCTCGTTCCATTGTTAAAAGTGTATCTGGTGCGACAGCAATAAAGTCTACTAGGCCATACTTTTCACTGACCGTTATAGGATAGCCATACTCTTTGGCCGGCCTATGTTCATCACCATTCTGTCTATACTCAATAATTCTAGTAACACCTGTTCCGTCATTAGCTATGAATGAGTCTTGCTTTAATGGTTGTTCCGTTGCTGTGTATATTAATTGTTTATTTTCACTGAGGGTTAAGCACTCATAGACTTTGTTATTGATTGGCCCTTGTGTTTGAAGTGGAGGAAAGCCTTTATTTAAAAATTTTTCAGGAATCTCTAGCTGCGATTCAAGAATACCTTGATTACTAAATATAAATACCGCTGGAGGAACAATTGGTACGAATCCTTCAGATGATATCAGCCATTTATCACCATGTTGCGCAATACCTTCTGGATCGAGCATGAATGGTTTAAACGTGTCATTACTCATTTTTAAATAAGTTACCTCTTGTGGAGTAACCTCAAATTTATTTTGCTCTAATTTAATATTAAACTTATAAAATCTTGGTTCGTGTTGTGGTGTAGTACCACGTCCGCCTCGATCATCAGAGATTGCAAACAGCGTCTTATCGCTTGGATCATAATCAAGACCGCTTAATCCACCAATAATACTATCTTTAAATAGAGTTCCAGTTTTGAAATTAACGTCACCTATAAAATTTAAAGTGTGAGTTGCGTAAACGGTTGAACAAAAAAGAGTAATTGGTGCAATGGTAAATAGTCTAATTTTCATTAGATTATTTAACTAAAATTATTAGATCTGGTCAAGCTTTTGAAGATTCTCAGCAAATGCTTTCTCAATTTTTTTCATCATCTTCATTTCGTTATGGAACCTGATCTCTTCAATTTGTTTTTTGACTAGCTCCTCATTCCGTTGTTCCATCTGCTTTCTCATGTTTTTCATTTTGGTAATTCGATCATTCTTTTTTTGTTGTTCAAAATCACCACTGATATTTAGTGGTTTGTTTGATACTTCAGCAGGGCCTTCAATAGATACTTCGGCAGAGTCTTCTAATCCAAGGCCTTCTCCGTAAACAGTGGCAGAAAGTATAAAAAGCATAAGAAGTATCAAAAAGGTTGAAGCTGTTTTCAATAGATCCCCCAAAAGAAGTTTTGCACTGTATATAGTTTGAAATACCCTTTGGCAAGGCGTGTGAAATTTCTTCTTGATAATTAATACTGGCCGGTGGTATCCTCCGTTTTTGATTTTAATATAGACAGTTTTGGAGGGTAGCATGGACTATAAAGTTAAGGATATTTCACTTGCGGAGTGGGGAAGAAAAGAGATTGAGCTTGCAGAATCAGAGATGCCTGGACTTATGGCCCTTCGAAAAGAGTATGGCCCAAAGAAGCCCTTAAAAGGTGCGAGAATAGCTGGTTGTTTACATATGACAATTCAGACTGCGGTTCTTATTGAGACATTGCAGGCACTTGGAGCTGACGTTCGTTGGTCAAGTTGTAATATTTTTTCAACTCAAGATCAAGCAGCAGCAGCGATTGCAAAAGCTGGAACCCCTGTTTTTGCCTGGAAGGGTGAGACTGAGGCCGAGTACGAGTGGTGTGTGGAGCAGACTATTAAGTGGCCAAGTGGAGAGTATTTGAACATGATTCTTGATGATGGTGGTGATTTAACCATGCTGATTCAAAATAAATATCCTCATCTTTATAAGGGAATAAAAGGTATTTCAGAAGAGACAACTACGGGTGTGCATCGACTTTATGAAATGGTTGAGAAAGGAACACTAAAAGTTCCAGCCTTCAATGTTAATGATTCTGTTACGAAATCAAAGTTTGATAATCTTTATGGGTGTCGTGAGTCGTTAGTTGACGGGATAAAACGGGCCACCGACGTAATGATTGCTGGAAAGGTCTGTGTTGTTGCTGGTTATGGCGATGTTGGTAAGGGGTGTGCTCAATCATTTAAAGGACTAGGTGGTAGGGTAATCGTTACGGAGATCGATCCTATTTGCGCTCTACAAGCGGCGATGGAAGGGTATGAAGTAATTAAGATGGAAGATGCTGCAAAAATTGGAGATATTTTTTGTACAGCGACTGGTTGTTGTGATGTTATTGATGGCCGTCACCTAGATGTTATGAAGAATGAGGCAATCGTATGTAACATTGGCCATTTTGATGCTGAAATCAATGTTGCTTACTTAAACAACAGAAAAGATATTAAGAAGATTAATATTAAACCACAAGTTGACATGCATGTGTTTCCAGATGGAAAGAGAATTATCATTCTTGCAGAAGGCAGACTAGTAAATCTTGGCTGTGCTACAGGCCATCCGTCATTTGTTATGAGTAACTCATTTTCAAATCAGGTTATTGCTCAGATGGAACTTTGGCAAAACTCTAATAAATATGAGAACAAAGTTTATATGCTTCCAAAGATATTAGATGAAAAAGTTGCATCTTTGCATTTGGCAAAAGTAGGGGTTGTTTTAGACAAGCTTAGTCCTAAGCAGGCAGAGTACCTTGGCATAAATCCAGAAGGGCCATATAAGCCAGAATATTATAGATACTAAATTATCAAATTTAGTGGAGGCCTGTGTATGAAACTCGTCATTGGATCTGATCATGCAGCATTTGATGCAAAAGAGCTTTTGCGCTCTTTTCTTTTGAGTAAAGGGTATGATGTTGTAGATGTTGGCCCAAAGAGTAGTGATCGGTGTAATTATCCAGATTATGCGATAGCGCTAGTTAAGAAGATGAGATCAAATGATGAGTTTCTCGGTATTTTATTATGTGGTTCAGGCGTAGGGATGTCGATGACGGCCAATAGGTTTAAAGGCATTCGCGCAGCTCTATGTAGAAATGCTAATGAAGCAAAAATTTCTAAAGAGCATAATAATTCAAATGTGCTATGTATGGGTGGAAGAGTTTCCTCTTCCTATGAGATAAATGAGATGGCACTTGCCTGGCTAGATGCACGTTTTGAAGGTGGAAGACATCAAGAGAGAGTTGCGATTTTTGATCAGTTAGGTGAGTAAAAGTAAACGGCCATTTTAATGCCTATGTTAAAATGGCCTTGACTATTTTAACACCTATGTTAAAATAGTCGTAATATGAGATATCTATTCAAGCCGATTATTCAAGATTTAGAAAAAAAAATGGTTTTTATTGCTGGGCCTAGGCAATGTGGAAAAACATATTTAGCACGTGAAATATTAAAATATTATAATTCTGAGAAGAACTATTTTAATTGGGACTCCGCTAATCATCGAAAAATTATTTTATCGGAAAAATGGTCACCTGAGAAATTAATTGTCCTAGATGAAATTCATAAGTATCCAAGATGGAAAAATTTTGTAAAAGGAGCTTATGATGTAAACAATGATGGCCATAGTTTTCTTGTTACCGGATCTTCTCGTCTCGATGTTTACAAAAGAGGAGGGGATTCTTTATTGGGCCGCTATCATCACTATCGATTGCACCCCTTTTCTATGAATGAATTACCAATTAAAATTTCAAGGCAAGATGCATTTGAAAGATTAATGACGGTTGGTGGCTTCCCATCTCCATTCATTGATGGCAGCGAAAGAGAGGCGCGTCGCTGGCGAAAAGAACGTTTTGATAGAGTTCTTCGCGAAGATATTCGTGATTTAGAAAAAATTAATGAGATTCAAAACATAGTTCTTTTGGTTGATCTACTTAAAACAAGAGTTGGCTCAACCATCGTTGTCTCCAATCTTGCTAATGATTTGCAAGTGGCCCCTAATACAGTTAAACGTTGGATTGAAATGCTCGAAAGAATGTATCTTGTCTTTACGGTTAGGCCATATACTGAGAAAATAAATCGTGCGATCACCAAGCCATTTAAAGTATATTTTTACGATAATGCAGATGTTATGGGAGACGAAGGGGCCATCTATGAAAATCTTGTGGCAACGCACCTATTAAAGCAGATTCAATTATTAGAGGATTTTGAAGGATTTCGCTATGAACTTTGCTTTATTCGCGACAAAGATGGGCATGAGGTAGATTTTGCTATTATCAAGGATCGGAAACTTGAGACACTTGTTGAAGCAAAATGGGGGGATGAGAATATTTCTAAAAGCCTTATCTACTTTAGTGAGCGATTAAATCCAGTGGCCAGCGTTCAAGTCGTTGCGAATTTGAAGAGAGAGTATAAGAAAAACAAAATGTTGGTTGTCTCGGCACAAAATTATCTGGCCCAGCTCTAAATTGCCATGGGCCACGGGCCCACAGGTTAAGGGGGCCAATATTTTATCAATAATGGTGACGTAATTCGTTTTTTCGTGTAAAAATGAATTATGTATCCACGAATTTATAACATACTTAAAAATAAGAGTTTTTTTCTATTTGGCCCACGTTCTACAGGAAAGACGACTTGGTTAAATCAAGTACTTCCAGAAGCTGTCTCAATAAATTTACTTCACACAGAGACTGCTCGGCGGCTTTTGGCCTCTCCGTCTAGGTTAGAAGAGATGGATGGAGCATCGCTGGAGACTCTATTTTTTCAACACTACAGAGCTTTGGCAGAGTTCTCTCATTGGGATCAAGAACTCAGTTATTGGAGAACCGCTTCCGGAGAGGAAATTGATTTTGTTAGTTATGGAAGTGCAGGTCTTTTTGTTTTTGAAATTCAGCGTACACCACTGGTGAAAAACTCAGATCTCGATTCACTTAAACTTTTTATCAAAGATTATCCGATGGCCAAAGCATTTTTGCTTTATGGTGGAACAGAGCGGTTTTTTTTAGATGGTGTTGAGTGTATAGGATTTGAAGAGGGATTAAAAAAATTGCCAGATTTTTTTGGTGTTAAAGTTTTCTAATTGCGTTGAGAAATCTTAGTTTGAAAACAGCAAAAATGGCCTCAATAATAATTGATCTTCCCATCTTTGATTGTCCATCTCTTCTTTCGTAAAAAATTATTGGAACTTCTTTAATTTTTAAACCTTTGCTCCAAATTTTATAGTTAAGTTCGAGTTGAAAAGAGTATCCGTTAGAGATGATGTTATTTAGATCAAGTGAGCGCAAGGCCTTTGCGCTAAAACATTTAAACCCACCAGTTGTATCTTGAACTGTGATTCCTGTTATTAGTCTTGTGTATATAGAAGCTCCATAAGAAAGAATTAGCCTCTTAAAAGGCCAATTGATAATTCTTATTCCATCAATATATCTAGATCCTATAATAAGATCATGTGACTGAGCAGCTTCAAGTAGGCGAGCAATGTCTGTTGGGTCGTGAGAAAAATCACAATCCATTTCAAAAACAAATTCGTAACCTCTTTCTAGTGCCCATTTAAATCCTGTGACGTAGGCCGTGCCAAGTCCAAGCTTCCCCTCTCTCTTTATTAAATGTAGTTTCCTGTGGGATGCTTGTTCGTTAGTAACAACATCAGCAGTTCCATCTGGGGATCCGTCATCAATGATTAAAACAGAAATCGTCGGGTAGAGTTCAAAGACTCTGTTAATCATTTTTTCAATATTGTCTATTTCGTTGTAGGTTGGAATTATAATTAAAGATTTTTCATAAGGTAACATTTAATCAATCCTTTTAATTTGTATAATCTGTTTGTGTTTTAATGAAGATTTTTATCGCGTTATTTACAGGTATGGCAATGCTTTTTTATTGTTTCTTTACACTTGTTGACTGCGTGATAAAAGGCAGCAGTTGCTTGTTTTCCCATTTCGCTATCGAGAAGCCAAGATAGTTTTTCTACACCAGGAAAGCGTGAGATGAGATTGAATACAACGTCTGGCCCACATTTAACTTCTCTGTTTTCATTTATTAAGTGAACCTCATTCTTGCATCTTTCTTTATTTAATTCTGGGAAGGCCAAGTAGACATCATCGTTGTGGATTGATTCCATCGTGATGCTACTAGTTCCTGGAAGTCGCTCTAGTCCTTGTTTAAACCTTGTGCAAAGGGGACACTCACTATCGTAAAGAAGAATTGGGAGAGGGAATTTTTGAATATCGCTACTTTGTAATTTTTCTACTTCCAAGTTCAATTTGTCTCCAGAGACTGTTTTTGTATCTATTAGATATTCTAGCAAAAATATTCTCATTTGGATCGGAGGAAATTTGTGCACGCTCTAGTGCAAGATTACTAAACTCTAAAACTTCTGGAGTGTGTTTTTTTTCCTCTTTTTTCTGCTTTAAAAGTTTGTACGGATCAAACTCATCTTTCTTAATTTGGGGCCCGTTTTTCTTTGCGCCATCAATATAGAAAACATTACTATCATCAGTTGGTGAATTTTTTCTATGGTTTTCATACATGGTATCTGAGATCATCTGACTTTTTAACTCACTTGCTCTGTCTGTAAGAGGTAGCGAAGCCATTTTTCTAGCAAGGTTTGGAGAAATCCCCATGTTCAGTAGGTTCTGAGCTGATTTTAACTGATCAGCGTTTAAATTTTTTGTCGTAGGTATTTTATTATCAAACTGCTTCATGGCCTTTTTTGCCATCGCCAAGTTATTTTTTGTTTCAGTCTCTAGTTCTGCACCGGTCATTTTTCCGTTGGTTAGTTTTTTTAGTGGAGAGGCCACATTGTTTGAAAAAGCTGTTCCAAGGTTCCAACCTTTTCCAAGATCCATAGTTGTAACCGAGTAGCAGTTATTATTATCTCTACAGTTACAATCTGGATCATTCTCAAGAGACTTGTTAACACAGGTTTCAAGTTTTAGATCACTAGCAAGTTGCGCCTTCATCGCTTCTAAACAGTATTTTATATCGTTTTCAGTCTCTGGTTGAGAGCAATAGCAGCTTCGTTGAGTAATTGGGTTACAATCCCCTTTGCCAGGCATATCATCAGCGATTGCTTTGACTCTCTTTTCGTACTCCTCTTGTGCCTCTTTTTTCATATAAAAATATGTTGTAAGAAGTCCTGCTGCTCCAAATCTCCACCATGTTGATCCAAGCGTTGTTCCTGTTGCATACATCGCTCCATAACAAGCAGTCGTTGCCCCCCATCCATACGTTTGGATTGTAGCAGTGGCCGCCCTGTTTTTATGAACCTTAGCTGCTTTATATAGATAATCTTTTTGAGACGTATCGTTGCTATACTTAAGTTGTTCTACTTCATTCTGCATTACTAGCTGTTTTGCTGTAGAGACAGCTTCTGTTGCCACTGGTATGTAGGCACAGTAATCAGTTCTCTCTTTATCTTTTAATGATTCTTCTGGATCAACTTCTGGTTTTGTTGCACCCTCCGCACCTCCTGCTGGTTGTGATGCTGCATCGGTAGGAGCTTGTGCAGACGAAGTGGCCTGCGTTTCAGGCTTTGCACTACGTAGATCCATTTTGGGCCCGGCCCCACCCATAAACATTGCGTATGCTTTAGCAGCTGTTTCAGCAAGAGTGTCCCAGCTATCACCAAAAACTTCTCCGCTCTTTCCTTCGCAAGCTCTTTTATCATCACCGACACATTTTTCATCCAGTGATCTCTGAGATAGTCCTTCGTGAACGTAATTTTCGCTCAAGATTTTTTCTTCATCGGTAAGAGAGTTAACGGCACCACCAAATCCTGGCGCCTCATCAGCGAACTCAGTAGTAGTGCTTCCAGCAGAAATATTTGATCCATAAAATATCAGTAAAAAAAGTGTTATTTTCCACATAAGCCTATTTTACCACATATTGGCATTGCGCCAAATGGTAACGTTTATGCCCCCGTCTTTATGAGATATCGGTATGTTATATTGGCCGGTTGAGGAGTAAGTATTTTTTTGAGTATGTGTATTTATTGAGTATGCCAATTTTAGTACACACTTTTCAAGATTT
>DYOQ01000089.1 GCA_020720455.1 Bdellovibrio sp. | reverse complement strand
ACATCTCTGACTCAGTAATATCGTCAGGAATTGATGTTAGGCCCATCTTCTCCTCAACTTCTTCTATCGCCTGCTCTTTGATGTCTTCATCAGTAGCAAGACCGACACCAAACTCTGTGGCCATAGCATTGATTAGGTCGATTCGTGTATCAATGGAAAAATCAATCAGATGATACTCTTTTAGTAGATTGATTGTATAACTTGCAAGGGCCTTTAATGTTTCAAAATCAGTTTTCATGAAACCTTCTTTAATAAAAATAACACGCGTAGACAATTAAATTCTACAGAGTAATTTTCTTTTTCACAAGTTTTACTTTTCACTTTCTTTTAAAAGTTTTTTTTAAAATGGCCATTTCACCCATGAGTAGAACTGACATGGTGTAGCCAGCAGTTCCAATTAGACCAGTGAGAACGAAGATCGTGATCTTGGTTGTGAAATTTGTTGGAAGTGGAAATAGGTACATTGCTGTAATAGTAACAAAGTAGCAAGCAGTACCGGCGATAAAAAGTTTTAGAATTTTTAAATTTATAAAAAATGAAATAGGAAGTTTTAAAAATTTTTTTATTAGCACCATTTGAGTTAACACATTTAGGGCCATGGAGAGTGTTACTCCTAGGGCCAAAATTTTAAATCCGTAGACCGGTGTTAGTGTGACGCAAAAAATAATATTAATCACAATTGAGGCAATTGAAACAACAACTGGAATCTGTGGTTTATCAATAGTATAAAAGACTGGGCCAAATATTTTATAAAGGCCATAAAATGGTAATCCGATAGCATATAGTTCGAGCGCTTGAGCTGTCATTATTGTATCTCTAGCGGTAAAGGCCCCCCTTTCGAGTATAAGTGATGTTGTCGGTGTCGCCATGACATAAAGCAGAACGAAGGCCGGAACCATAAAGAGTAGAGAGAGAAAGTAACTGGCGCTCAGATAGCTAATTGCCTCATCACTACGTTTTGCTTTCCATGCATCACTAAAATGGACGAGGTTTGATCCGGCAATAGAGACCCCCATTATCCCAATAGGAAATTGAAATAGTCTAAACGCGTAGGTGAGCCAAGAGACCGCTCCAACTACTGTGCTAGTGGCCAGAATTGTGTTTATAAGAACATTTATTTGTGCCGCAGCCACTCCAATTGTTCCTATTCCAACGCGGTTAAGAATTTTTTTGCTTTCTTTCGACAGTAGATTAATTTTTGTAGTTGGAAAAAGTCCATTGGAAAGGACAAGTGGCAGTTGGACAGTTGCTTGAACGATACCACCAATAATAACTCCAAATGCTAGGGCAATAATTCCATTGACACCTATCTTTTCGAAATACGGTGGGACAAATATCGTGGCAATAATCATAATGACATTAAAAAATACTGGAGCAAACGATGGCATAAAAAATATTTTTAGAGTGTTTAAAACCCCCATAAAAAGGGCCGCCCAAGAGATAACAACTAAAAAGGGGGACATTATTTGAAGCATCGAGACTGTAACTTGAAATTTTTCTGGATCAGCAACAAATGTTGGGGCAAATAGTGTTACAAGCTCGCTTGCAAAAATTATCATTCCAATGGACATAACCGTAGTTATAATTCCTAACAGTGTAAAAACACTCCAGAGTAGCTTTCGGGCCTCCTCTTTTGAACGTTGATTTACTTCAGTAAAGATTGGCACAAAAGATGGAGAAAAATTTCCTTCAGCAAAAAGGTCTCTTAAAATATTGGGTATTCTATAAGCAACTAGGAAGGCATCTGTTGTACCGCTGGCCCCAAATACAGAAGCAAGAGTTAGCTCTCTCGCAAGCCCTAGTATCCTGCTCGCAAAAGTTGCAATTGCCATCTTTATTGATGACTTAAAAAGTGATTTTGTTTGATCCTTACTCATTTAGTGGTTTGTTGCTTTCTTTTCTTTTTTAACACAAAATTGATTTCAGAAAGTTCAGTCTCTTTTTCACTAAGTTGTTTTTGTAGTTCTTCTTTCTTTGTTTTGTCTGTCTCATCCGCTACTTTCTTTTGCAAATCTTCTTGCTCTTTTTGAAGCTTATCAACATCGATTATAGAATCGCTAGTGTGATTTTCCTCAGAAAAAATTGTTAAAAATGATGAGAGAAGGAGTAAGGTTGCTATTAGCGAAATTGTTTTTTTCATGTGGTAAATCTTAGTCTGCGCTTGTGCGCACTGTCAAATGGAAATTAGTTGAAGTAAAGATGTAGGAGTGGTTTAATGACGATGTCAATTTGTCTGGAGAAAAAAATGAAACCATTTATTGTAGTGAGTGACGGTTTTGATAAATCGTTATTTGAAGAGTTGCGTAAAGTTGATGGCCTTGATGTGTACCCGAAATCTAAAGTTACACCGGAAGAGTTAAGTTTACTTCTTCCAAAAGTGAATGCGCTAGTAATTAGATCTGCCACAAACGTTACTGGAGAGTTACTTGATAAGGCCCCTAATCTTAAATATGTAATCAGGGCCGGAGAGGGAACTGATAATATAGATAAAAAACTTTGTGCCGCAAAAGGTGTGAAGGTATCAAATACTCCTGGTGCTAATAATAACTCAGCAGCAGAACATGCTTTTGCTTTAATGTTCACAGTTCTTAGAAGTACTGCTCAAGCTCACCAAACTATGAAAGAGGGTAAATGGGAAAAATCAAAGTTTGTTGGGTATGAACTATGGAAGAAAAAAATAGGGATTGTTGGTTTTGGAAGAATCGGAAAGATTTTGGCGACAAGGCTTCAAGGTTTTGAACCAAACATTATGTTCTATGATCCATTTTGTAACGATTGGGATATTCCAAATGTTAAAAAGGTAGATAACATTGATGAATTGTTTAAGAATTCAGACATTATTACCATTCATGTTCCATTAAGTGATAAGACTAGAAATTTGGTTGATAAGAAGCTTCTTGGTCTGATGAAGAAGGATGCAATCATTGTTAACGCTGCAAGAGGTGGTGTTGTAAATGAAAGTGATATTTATGATGCACTAAAAGCTGGAAAAATTGCAGGAGCTGGATTTGATGTTTTTGAAAGCGAGCCCCCTCGAGCAGATTTTAAACTTAAAGAGTTGGACAATTTTGTAATGACGCCACATTTGGGTGCTAGTACAGCAGAGGCCCAGCTAAGAGTAGGTGAGATGTGTATCACTCAGCTGCAAGATTTTTTCTTGCATAATAAACTTGTTAACGAGGTTAAAGCATAATGAAAAGCAATTTAGTTATTATCGGTTCGCAATGGGGTGACGAAGGAAAGGGTAAGATTACAGACATCCTTGCTAGCAAATGTGATATAGTTGCTAGATTTCAAGGCGGCAATAATGCTGGCCACACGATCATTGTTGGTGATAACAAATATGTTTTGCATCTTATTCCCTCTGGTATTTTAAATCGTAATGTAGTTTCACTGATCGGCCATGGAGTAGTTATTGATCCAAGTGCGCTTCTGGATGAGATTGGTGAGCTTGTAAAGAGGGGCGTGAAGATTGGCCCAGATAATTTTAAAATATCAGAAAATTGTACAGTAATTACTAGCTATAACAAAATTTTAGATAGTGTCAGAGAGCAAAAAGGATCTCAGAAAATTGGGACAACCGGTAAAGGTATTGGGCCTGCTTACGAAGATAAGGTTGCAAGACGTGCCATCAAATTAAGAGATTTGTTAGATAAAGAGACACTTTATGATCGCTTGAAAAAAAATGTTCAAGAGAAAGAGGTCTTGCTAAAAGAACTTTATAAAGTAGAGTACCCGTCTGTTCAACAAGAGTGTGAGCGACTGTTTTCTTTTGGTAAATTACTTGCCCCATATTTGATCGATACTTTTAGTTATATTGATAGTGCGGTGAAATCAAATAAGAGGATAATGTTTGAAGGCGCACAGGGGGCCCTTCTTGATGTTGATTATGGAACATATCCATATGTCACTTCTTCAAGTACTACTGCTGCTGGAGTCTACACTGGAATTGGAATGGTCGCCGGCCAACTTAACGAGGTTATCGGTATTACCAAGGCCTATACAACTAGAGTTGGAGAGGGCCCGTTTCCAACTGAGCTTCATGATGTTGACGGTGAAAAATTGCAAAAAAATGGCAATGAGTTTGGGGCCACAACAGGAAGAAAAAGAAGATGTGGTTGGTTGGATCTTCCGTTGTTAGCGTATACAGTAAAGTCTTCTGCAATTACCAATATTGCTCTTACAAAACTGGATGTTCTTGCTCAGATGGAATCATTTAAAGTTTGTACTCATTATCGCTATCAAGGCAAGCTTATTGATTGTGCATTTCCTGGAATTGATTTGACGAGAGTCGAACCTGTTTACAAAGATATGAAAATTTTTAGCAGCGATTTTTCTGGCGGGATTAGTAATGAGCTACAAGATTATATATCTCTGATAGAAGCTTCGACTGGTGTAAAAGTTGGGATTATTGCTTATGGCCCGGAGAGGGATCAGGTTAAGTTTTTGCTAGATTAGTTCACCAATTAGAGATTGATCTAATATAGATTTGATTCTTACCTTGATAATTTTATTCGTTAGAGTGTTATTATTTTTTACTTTTACTTTTACTTTTAAAAACTCTTCAGTGTATCCTTCATTATCACCATCGCTATTAAGAGTTTCAAACAGCACAGATTTTATTTTCCCAATTTGTTCATTAGAAAAATTTAAGAGTTTATCCTCGCCAAGCTTGATTAACTCTTTTGCTCTAGATTTTCTGATTGATAGTGGTAACTGGTGTTCCATCTTTGCAGCGAGAGTATTTTTTCTCATTGAGTAGGGAAAAACATGAAAATGAGTTATGGGTAAACTTCTCATTAGCTCATAACTATTTTGAAACATCTCCTCAGTTTCACCAGGAAATCCAGTAATCACATCGGCCCCAATTCCAATATTAGGGATAGCTTCCTTAATTTTCAAAATTGTTTCGGTGTACTGAGAAACATTATATTTTCTTTTCATAAGCTTCAAAATGGTATCGTCACCGCTTTGAAGAGGAATATGAAAATGAGGCATAAATTTTTTATTCTCTTTGGCCATTGATAATAAAATGTCCGTGACGGTATTAACCTCGATGGAAGATATTCTTAGCCTTTCAAGCCCATCAATTTGTAAAATTTTATCTAGAAGATCTATTAAACGTTCACCCGTAGAAGATTCATATTCTCCAATATTGATTCCAGTAAGAACAAGTTCCTTAAAACCCTGCTCGACGACAGATCTCGCCTTTTTTACACCGTCTGATACTGAGATGGCCTTGGCCCTGCCTCTTGCAAATGGAATAGCACAGTAACTACACATATAGTTACACCCATCTTGAATTTTTAGGAAGGCCCTTGTATGTCCATCAGATAAACTAGTTGAAGCTCCCCAAAACTCGTTATTTCTATCGATATTAACGATTTGCCCTTGCTCTTCTACATAGTCTAAAATTTTATGCTTTTCACCGGTTCCAAGTACAATATCGACTCCATCCATTTTAGCAATAGATCCTGATTCAAGTTGAGCATAACAGCCAACAACCGCTATTTTTGCGTTTGGATTGGTCTTTCGCGCTTTTCTGATTATATTTCTACATGAAGCATCAGCTTTGTCTGTTACGGTGCAGGTGTTGATTATAACAAGATCAGCAGGTTCTCCAAATCGGACGATCTCCATACCAAGCTTTTTAAATGTTTCGGCCATTTCGCCAGATTCTGCAAAATTAAGCCTACAGCCAAGAGTATAAATAGATATTTTTTTCATTAATCCAACCAGACCAATCAATTCAATTCAATTCAATTCAATCCAACTTAAAATATGTCTGGAGGAGGAGATTATAAAAGTTCATATAAAAAAGATATTTAATTGCATTTAATAATTGACAATAACCGTAAAAGAACTTAATTTTTGACTCAATAATTTTGAACTGGTCTCTTAGCTCAGTTGGTTAGAGCATCTCCCTTTTAAGGAGAGGGTCCCGCGTTCGAGTCGCGGAGGGATCACCAAAATTATTTAATCAAGCAAAATAAGATTTGCTCCCATCGTCTAGCCCGGTCTAGGACATCGCCTTTTCACGGCGGTAACAGGGGTTCGAATCCCCTTGGGAGTACCAAGTTTATAAAGGCCCTGTAGAAATACAGGGTTTTTTTTTACAAGGAAAGAATATCGTCAATTGTTAGCACATGTTAGCACATAATCAAAATAATTAGAAACTGCTAG
>DYOQ01000034.1:27556-33267 GCA_020720455.1 Bdellovibrio sp. | reverse complement strand
TTTAGCTAGGTGTGATGAGTTTATAATAAATCCGCCAGAACCATCTTGGGATGGAGTGTATCAGCTACAATCTAAGTAAAATAGTGCTTGTGTATCCGTCAAATTTGCCGTAAAATTGACGAAGCTAGCGACAGTTGTCGATTGCTTGAATGCAGGTGAGATATGTTTAAACGTGATCTAGAATTACCGTCAAATAGTTTTTTTTTATTTGGACCCAGATCAACAGGGAAATCAACGTGGTTAGATCACGTACTTCCTGATGCCATTAAAATTGACTTGCTTTCTAATCGTGAATTCTTATCTTTTTTTAATAATCCCTCCTTGTTGCAAGGGATAGTCCAGAACGCCCCTATACATAAATGGATAGTTATTGATGAAATTCAAAAAGTTCCGTCACTTCTTGATGAAGTCCATAAGGCAATACATGAGTCACATGGTAAAAGAAAATTTGCTTTAACAGGATCTTCCGCTAGAAAGATAAAAAGAAGTAACGGAAATATGTTGGCAGGAAGGGCGTTAACGAGAAATTTTTTTCCATTAACATTACATGAATTAGAAGGTTGCTTATCCTTAGAATATATTTTGAAATATGGAACGTTGCCTATTATTGCTTCTCAGAAAGATGCAGAAATAAAATCTGATTTTTTGGAAAGTTACGTGACCACTTATATGAAGGAGGAAATTCAGCAAGAAGCGTTGGTTAAAAAGTTGGATTCTTTTTCAAGATTTTTAGAAGTTATGGCCATATTGAATGGACAAATTTTGAATGTCAGCAATGTTGCATCGGATGCGAAAGTTGCTCGCACAACAGTTAATGGTTATATTGCAATTCTTAGTGATACATTACTAGGCCATCTTTTGCCGTCATGGAAACCAAAGTACAAAGTTAAGGAAATCTATCATCCTAAGTTTTATTTTTTTGATACAGGTGTTGTTCGTACAATTTCTGGAAAGTTAAGAGATTCTCTTGATTCTGAAGAAAAAGGGAGATTATTCGAAACATTGGTCATCAATGAACTAAAGGCATTAAATTCGTATAAAAAACTTGGAGCAGAATTTTACTATTGGAAAACTTCTGATGGGGCCGAAGTGGATCTTATTATGAAAGCGGGAAAAAAAATATTTGGATTTGAGATTAAATCTACGGATTCATGGAAGAGTAAATATTCAAGAAATCTCAATCAGATGGTTGAAAATAAAATAGTCACTAAGGCCTTTGGTATTTATACTGGAGTCCACTCATTAAAGGATGATAGTGTTACAGTCGTACCGTATAAGGAGCTTGTTAACACTATTTTGGATCTTTGGTGATTCCATAAAATTGACACAGCATGGTTTTATTCCTAGAATTTACTCTGTATTAGAAAACTTGTGCAAGGGATTGCAATAGATGAGTTATTTTCAGATCAAAAAAACGCTAGATTTTTATGGCGTTGATAATATCAAGTCACAGATTGAGAGTTTAATTCTAAGCGGTGATCTACCTATTCCAGAAGATTTTAGGAGCGGAATTACCAGTAAAAAAGGCTGGAGTTATGACTCTTTACCTTTTATTGGTGAAAAAATTGGCAGAATAAAAAGACCTGCTTCTCCAGTTACTCTTTCAGTTTTTACTACCAAAGGTGGCGTATTAAAAAGTACGATGTCTCTAAATATAGCACGAGTTGCTGCTCTTCATAATATTAAAACCTGTGTGGTCGGTCTTGATATGCAAGGAGATATTACTAGAAATTTAGGGTTAGATGATGAGGAAGGTTCAGTAGAAAGTAGTTTGAGTGAAGCGCTTAAAAAGATAGATACGGTAAGAGGGCTTGCTGATTATTTTAATTCGACTATTAGGTTAACAGATTTAATTAGAGAAACAGATATTGCTACTCTTTTTTTTATACCAGAAACGCCTGAACTCGTGGCCCTTAATGAGGGACTTAATAATATTAATAGAAGAGAGTATTGGATTAAAGATAAAGTGGTAGGTCCGTTATCTGATATATTTGATCTAATTATTATGGACTGTTCACCAAACTGGAATAAGTTGACAACAAATGCACTGGTCGCTTCAAATGTTTTAGTCTCTCCTCTTGAGTGTAAAATAAATAATTTTAGAAATTTTAAACTTTTTGATCGTTTTTTAGATGAGTTTAAGAGAGAGATGAATTTATCACTCGATACGGTTTTTGTTCCAACGAAATACTCAAAGAGTCGTAAGTTGAGTATGGAGATAAAAGAGTGGTTTCATACAAATGTTTATGGGTGTACTAAGGGTGGCGTTAGAGAGAGTGTCGCTTCAGAAGAGGCAACAGCTCTTAATCTTTCGCTTGGTGAGCACTGCCCAGAAAAGGATGTCGCAAAAGAGATGCGGGAACTGTTGGTGGAAATATTTGAACGGATAGAGCAAAATAGTAAAAGACAAAACTATGACAAGGAAAGGTTATGGCATTAGGATTAAAAGAGATTAACAGTCAAAATAAGAAGAGAAGTATTGTGAAGGCGGCCAATGAGCTGATGTCAAATAGAGTGGTTGAAGATATTGAAAAAGATGTTAGAGGTATTCGGCCATGGGAAAATAGTGATGAGGCCGGCCCAAGAGTTAGAACTTTGTCAGCTCAAGAGGCGATTAGAAAAGCAAAAAAAATAGCTGAAAGAAATGAGAAGATGGCCCATAGTTTTTCTTCTGAGTTTGTGCCTAGTTCTTCTAGTAGTAATGGAATTTCGTATAGAGATTCTATGAATAGTAAAAAAGGTTTTGGAACCAAAGTCGCAGAACTGTTTAGTTACTATCTGATGTAGTAAACAGCTCTATTTGGGAGAGTTTGTCATTTTTACCTCTAATTAGTAAGTATGTTTCATCGATTATATTTAGATTTGATTCTTGGATTAAAAAGCGATAACGCATTTTATCTACTATTTTGGATGATGGGTTTTGTCGCAACCGTGATACTGCTTCTGTTTTTTTTAGAAGTTTCACTCTTTATTATAAAAAAATTAAAATTAAAATTAAAATTAAAATTAAACGAGAATATTAGCAACAAAAATTCTAAAGCTGTAAAGATTGATAGAAGAGACTTTTTTAAAATTGCGGCCGTTGGAACTGCTGCAACAACGATATCTATCCTTGGTGCTAACGAGACTAAGCATTTGCATTTAAACCGCGTTAGTATCCATCATCCCAATCTTCCACTAGAGCTAAATGGATTAAAAATTGGGCTCATGAGCGATCTTCATGTCGGCCCTTTAATAAAAAAAGAGAGGGCAAGGAGAGCGTGCGATCTGCTTCTTTCAGTTACGCCGGATCTAATTGCCTTAACAGGTGATCTCGCTGATGGCCATGTCGATACATTAAAAGATGAACTGTTACCCCTACTAGACTTACAAGCACCTCTTGGTGTCTTCATGGTAACTGGGAATCATGAGTATTATTGGGGAGCTGATGAGTGGTGCGATTTTTATGCAAGCAGTGGGATAACAGTTCTTCGTAATGAGAATCAAATAGTAGATGTAAGAGGAAAAAAGTTGATGGTTGCCGGCGTTAATGATTATCATGCACCAAGATTTCATCACAAAGATATCAGTGATCCAAGTGTAGCAATTAAATCTAATATTTCTGCAGATTTTAAAATTTTATTGGCCCATCAACCAAAAAGTTGTGAGGTAGCTGCCAATTCCGGTTTTGATCTACAACTTTCAGGCCATACCCATGGAGGCCAAAGTTTACCATTTAGTATAATTGTTGGATTTTCTCAGCAATATCTAAGCGGACTCTATAAGCATAAAGAAATGCCACTGTTTGTGACAAATGGGGCCGGTTACTGGGGCCCTCCGGTAAGACTTGGTGTTCCCTCAGAGGTGGTTTTGCTTACTCTCCTTAAAGTTTGATTGCCCAAAAAGCGTTTAATCGGTATAGTTATTACTGAATTTTACTTAATATCTGGAAGTGAGTTTGAAAAAAATATTTTTGGCCTTGTTTATTACGTTATTATTTATTTCATGTGCTTCGCAAAATAGTTGGGATAAAGAGCACCAAAGTTTTTTATTGTTAGTTGAACAAAAGAAGAAAATTTTAACTCCTAATGAGTATCGTTTTTTTCTAAACAACCAAATCTTAACGAAGGAAGGACAGATTGCCTCACTAGTAAGCGAAGAGCAGATGCTATCTACTCAGTTATCGCATAATGAAATTATGGATAGAGGTAAAAGTGACGTTGATGTTCACATGTTTGAGGCAAACTCTAATAAACATCGGTTATACAGAGTACAAAAGTCACAAGAGATGTTAGAACGAGAACTCTTGTTTTTGAGGTCACAACTTTCAAGTTTGGAGAAATAGTAGCGGTTAGTTTTCTGATCAAAAATAATACAGATTTTTTTCTCTAGTGTAAATGTTACAAATTTAACATCGTTTTTTTCTCTGTTGGTAAAATAGAATTGAGAGTAAAAAAATACAGAGAGAGTATTATGAACAGAGTAGCTATTCCCTTGATTTTATTGTTGCTGATAGCGTCGCTAGTTACAAGTTGTGGTAACAAAAGTGAGTTTGCCTCATATTTAGAAAGTGAGGTTGAATCACCTATGGATGATCCAGGAACAGTTGATCCTGATGTTGAGCTAGAGCTTCAGCGCGATGAGTTTGTTCAGTCAGGAGAGATGCCTAAAGTAGATATTTTGTGGGTTATTGATAACTCGGGAAGTATGAGGGATGAACAAGAGGCAATTGCTGCTAACTTTGAAACATTTATTAGTGGTTTTGTTTCAAACAGTGTCGATTTTAAAATGGCAATCATTACGACTGATGTGAGTGCACGAGGAGCTCCTGTGAATCCTCTTAATGCACTAACTCTTGCTGCTGCTACATCGAATAGAGCTCAATTTATTTCAAATTTTCAAACTTATATAAACGTTGGAATTAGCGGAAGTTGGGATGAGAGAGGATTAGAGACGACGGAACTGTTTTTAGATAATTACGGTTCCTCTTTTTTAAGAGACGGGGCATATTTAAATATAATTGTCGTAAGTGATGAGAATGATCACTCAGCGCTCTCTTTGTATCAAGGTTTTGAAAACAGTATTGCATCATATCTTCCTGGCCGCGAATCATTTATTAAAATGTTTAGTATTGTTGAAATAGATAACATTGATCCTCTCTTCATTGGAGCAAGATATATTGAGAAGAGTTCCTATTTTGGTGGAATCTCTGCCGATATTGACGATAATTTCTATACGACGCTAAGTTCAGTAGGGGAAACGATTGTAAATTTAGTTGATAGCTTTGCTCTAACGAAGACTCCTTACAACGACGTCGTCAATGTCTCCGTTAATGGTATTACGGCGACGAAAAATGTTAATTTCATTTATAACTCTTCTACAAAGAGTATTCAGTTTAAGGCCGGACATATCCCATCTACTGGAGATTTGATTACTATTGAGTATGATTATGAAATTTAGGGCCTTCAAACTTAATGGTGGCCTGGGGGCGAATCGAACGCCCGACAACCAGGATATGAATCTGGTGCTCTAACCAACTGAGCTACCAGGCCAACTTTAAATAGATTCGAAATATTAATGAACATGTTTTTGACTGTCAATAACTCTTTTTTTAGAGTAGAAAGTTCAAATGAGTATTAGAAGTAACTATAAAGTCAAAGCATTACGCCAGATCGAGAATTTCATGTCTGCCCACAATCTTTTTCCATCTTGTCATGGAAATGGAAATGGAA
>DYOQ01000034.1:10387-27456 GCA_020720455.1 Bdellovibrio sp. | reverse complement strand
ATGGAAATGGAAATGGAAGGGGGGTGATCGCAGTTTCTGGTGGAATGGATTCGATGTTTTTACTTTGGGCCCTCTCGGCCATTTTTAAAAGAAAAGGGTTAGAGCTTTTGGCCGTGCATATTAACCATGGAACGAGAAAAGAGTGTGTTAATGAAGAGGCCGGAGTGGTTAACTTTGCAAGATCACTAGATGTAAATGTTAAAGTTTTTTCTCTAGATAATTTACCTAATTCTAATTTTGAAAGTTGGGCAAGAAAAGAGCGGTATAAAATTTTTGAAACACTGATTGAAGATGGTGATTTGTTATATACGGCCCATCATATAGATGACTCGTTTGAGTGGTCGCTCTTATCTCAATTTAAATCTTCGTCTCTTCGACCTGTTCTTGGAATTCCCGTAACAAGAGGTAGTGTTTGTCGACCTCTTATGTGCATGACAAGAGCACATATAGAAAAATGCGTGAGGAGTTTGCAGTTACCTTACTATGTTGATTCGAGTAATACGGATTTAAACTTTGAAAGAAATTACATTCGCAACGCTATTATCCCTTTGATAAAATCGAGATTTCCAACTTACCTAAAACATTATGTCTATAGATCTAATGATCTTGCTAGAAAACTAGGTGTTCATAGAGTTATTGGCCAGACTCGATTGTTAAATATTAAATTTTCATTTGGCACTGTAGCTTTCATGAGCGATTTTTCAATTAATTTTACTGGGCAAGATGAGGAACTTATAAAAATCATCCAGAGCATATCCAGTAGTGAAAGAGGAGTGTTGAGAACTCAGGTGAAAAAGCTAATTGAAGCGTCTAAAAATGGTAAAATGGGCCCATTAACTTTCTCAGGTGGAATTAACTGCTCTCTTTTTTCAGGAGTTTTAGTTTTTTTAAAAAAAGATATGCGTGTTAGTTTAAATTTTTTAACAATTAATCGCTATCAAACTATTTTAGGTAAGGATTTAGAGCGAGAATTTTTAGCAGGACGAGCTGGTCTTGGTATCGTCCTGTCAAAAGATGAGTCGTTAATAAAAAATGTTGGAAGATTAAGTAAAATTTTTGGCAAAGAATTTGTAAAAACCGACTATAACGCTTATGCTGTATCAAAATTACTGCGAGTATTTAAGAAAATGGGCCGAAAACATCTAAATACAATGTTTATCGTACCCGATATGAGCATAGATAAATCTATTGGAGATTATTGATGAAGCAACAACAAAAGACTTTTACATTCTGGATTGTTCTCCTTCTGATGATGATGGTGGTTTTTAAGGTCGTCAATGAGGGTAAAACTCGTAAGAAGCAGATTACTTATTCAAAATTTCTTGAGGCAGTTGAGGCAAAAAATGTTGCTGATGTCACTTTTCAAATTGGAACCAATACGATTACTGGTAAGTTTGTTAGTGCTGATAAAACTGGAAACGACGTTGAGTTTCAATTAACAGGTGATACTAGTGAGCAGACATTTAAACTACTACAGAAGAGTGGGATAACTCCGAACTACTCTCAAGAAGAGAAACAAGGTTTAATGACTTCACTACTTATTAATTGGGGCCCGATGATAATTCTCATTGTCATCTTTTTCTTCTTCTTAAAGCAGATTCAATCTGGTGGCGGTAAGGCGATGAGCTTTGGAAAATCGAGGGCCAGAATGCTTAGTCCCTCAGATAAAAAAGTTACTTTTGCTGATGTCGCTGGAGTTCAAGAGGCAAAAGAGGAGTTAGAAGAGGTCGTCGATTTTTTAAAAGATCCTAAAAAATATACGGCCCTTGGTGGAAAAATTCCAAAAGGTGTGATTTTAGTCGGCCCTCCTGGGACTGGTAAAACATTGCTAGCGAGGGCCGTGGCCGGTGAGGCCAACGTACCATTTTTTTCAATATCAGGTTCAGATTTTGTTGAGATGTTTGTAGGAGTTGGTGCAAGCAGGGTTCGAGATCTTTTTGAGCAGGGAAAAAAACACGCGCCATGTATTATATTTATAGATGAGATTGACGCAGTTGGAAGACATCGAGGGGCAGGCCTAGGTGGTGGACATGATGAGAGAGAGCAGACTCTTAATCAACTCTTAGTTGAAATGGATGGTTTTGAAGCGAATGAGGGGGTAATTCTTGTTGCAGCTACAAACAGAATTGATGTTTTAGATCCTGCGCTTCTTCGTCCAGGACGATTTGATCGAAGAGTTATGGTAGATCGACCAGATGTAAGAGGTAGACTTGGAATTTTAAAAGTACATGCTAAAAACTCTCCTGTTGAGGAGGATGTGGATTTGCAAGCAATTGCAAAAGGGACTCCGGGATTTACAGGAGCTGATCTTGCTAATCTAGTTAATGAAGCGGCACTGCAGGCAGCTAGGCTTAACAAGAAAAAATTAAACACTTTAGACTTTGAATTTGCAAAAGATAAAGTGTTAATGGGGCCAGAGAGAAAATCATTAGTAATTAGTGAAGATGAAAAAAGAATTACTGCATATCATGAGGCAGGCCATACGCTAGTAGGAATGAACTTACCTTATACAGATCCAATTCATAAAGTAAGCATAATGCCAAGAGGTGGTGCGCTTGGGGTTACTCAGACTCTTCCTGATGAGGACAAGCTGAGCTTAAGTCGCGGTAGATGTCATAGTTTTTTATCATTTTTAATGGGTGGAAGATGTGCAGAAGAGTTAGTCTTTAATGAGATAACGAGTGGTGCAGCTAATGATATTGAAAGAGCGACAAATTTGGCCCGAAATATGTCTTGTCATTGGGGTATGTCTGATAAGCTTGGCCCAGTTAATTTTCATAAGACCGGAATGACGGCCTTTGCTGATGGCCGAGGTGAGCAGACAGATTACTCGGAGGAGACCGCTAGAACTATTGATAGCGAAGTCAATTTACTAATTACAAATGCATATAAAAAATCGATGGATATCTTAAAAGAGAATAGGAGAGCACTAGATGCTATTGCGGAAGCTTTGATCGTGTGGGAGACCATTGATTTTGATCAAGTTAAAGCTCTTGTTGCAGGAAAAGATATCGGTGTACCTGATGTGAAAATTGACAACGGCCAAAAAGATAAATTTTCTTTTGAAAAAGAGAAGTCTGAAGAGCTAGTATCTAAAGAGATTGGTAGTGAGATTGCTGAGCTACATAACGTTGCCAAAGGTATTACTAGCAAGTAGTATTCTACTCTATGAGTATATTTAGTCGTCAAAAACCACTCCTCATGGGAGTGGTTAATATCACACCAGACTCTTTTTCTGATGGTGGAAAATTCACGAATATAGATAGTCTAAAAAAAAGAGTCTCTCTTTTTAAAAGAGATGATGCCATCTTAGATATTGGTGCTGAATCGACGGCCCCTTTTAATAAACCCATTTCACTCGAAGAGGAGCTATCTC
Organism: Bdellovibrio sp.; assembly: GCA_020720455.1. GTDB lineage: Bacteria > Bdellovibrionota > Bacteriovoracia > Bacteriovoracales > Bacteriovoracaceae > DYOQ01. The sequence continues at coordinate 24,080 of DYOQ01000034.1, read as the reverse complement.
GTTATCAACAGATTTTTTTCCCGCTTCTTGAATCAAATGAACCGCTCCCATCAGTTATTTCGGTAGATACTTATCGGAAAGAGTGTTTTCTTGAGGTGTACCAAAAAATTAAAAAACATTTAAATGGAGTGTCTATTATTTGGAATGATGTTTCTGGTATAATTGATGACGATGTATTAAGCGTACTTCATGAATATCGAGATGTTTATTATGTGTATTGTCATACAAACGTAAAAAATCGTAATGATGTTTCATCACACATGCACTCTCTATTTGATGACTGCGACTATTTTGTTGATGATGTAATAAATTATTTTCACCAAGCGAAGAAAAAATTTCACAACGCTTTGATGAATGAACGAGTAATTTTCGACCCGGCCTTTGGGTTTTCTAAAAACTATAACCAAAATATTAAGTTGATAAAAAATATTGGGAATGTTTTGGATTCTTTTGATCAAAAGCAAGCTTGGGTGCTCGGTATTTCTAGAAAATCTTTTTTAAAAAAACAGGTTTTTCAAATTACTGATGAATTCGATGCATGCATCCAGACGGAGTTTATGAGCGCCGGGATAATTACTAACTGGTTAAGTCGGTTTTGTGGCAGAAGAATTCTATACAGAATGCATGATCCGACTCTTTTTGACGCATGCTTGGCCGCAACTAAAATGGTCTCTATGTGATTCTTCAGCAGTTTGACATCTAACGCCTTGTTCCGTTAAATCTTAACCTGTTCAATACTTGAATGTTCGTGCAATATAGGCTTTAATCACGAATCACTCAAACTAAGGAGGGCGTATGAGGTTTGTAGTGTTAAGAAGCGTTGAGGAACTTAATCGTTACCGCTTGATTGCCGCTAAGTATATCGATGTGCTTTTGCCCCTTGAGTATCTTCAAAGAAGTAAAGTCGTTGCTTACGTAAGAGATGATGGTGCGTATTGTGGCGGAATGGTCTTTGTTATGCAAGGTCCTTTTCGAGTTTTAGAATCTATTCCTGATGGAGTTATAAATCGTTTACCTGTAGATCAAAAAGATGTTTTAGAGATTACAGGTTTTTGGCTTGATAGAAGACAAGCAACCAGCAAGTTAGCATCGTTCTTTTTTTGGATTCGCTTTTATATAGAACTTGTAATTAGTGGAAAAAAAGGTTTTGTCTATGCTTACTGTTTGCGAAAAAAACATCTTGAAAAACTTTACGCAAATGGAAATCCGATTGCATTATTTAAAGGTGCAACCAAAATGCAAGAGGGGATGAGTTCTCCAGAAGAGGAGTCTGTCGAGTTTGTCAGATGGCCAACACTCTTTTTTGGCCCAGTTAGAAAACCTCAATTTTTAATCAGAAGGTTTAAAGTGGCACTACTTAAACAGTTGTCTGGAGTAAAAACACCAAAATTGCCAATTCCTGTAGATGATTATTCAGAAGAGTTAGAGGTAAATTAGAAGTATGCTAACGGCACTACTTGCTAAATATTCTAGAATTCGTTTAGGGACAAAGAGAGATAACGAATCGATCCTCTCTTTTTTTTCAAAAGTAGCAATGGATGTTGGCCCCATCTCTTTACGTTATGATCGGTCGCCAGATTTTTTTGCTTTTTTAAAAGTCCAAGGGACGCACTCTGTAGTTTTCATTATGGAAAACGATGGCCAAACTATTGGAGGCGTCGGTGTTGTGACATCACGGGAGTGTTTGGTTGGTGGCCGTGTTGCTGTCGTCTCTTATCTTAGTGATCTTAGAACGGATACCAAATTAAGCAAAAGAACGAGAGTGCAATGGCGACAGCTTTACGAAGAGATCGTAGAGCATTGTCGTGAGATAGATGAATTTGGCAATCCGGAATATTTATATTCGGCCATCTTAGATGATAACAAGGCAGCGATTAGGGCATTTGCTAAAGAGGATGGCAGGCCACGCTACCTTCCAATCGTTACTTATAAAACAATTAACATTTTTGGTAGATTTATTAGGGTTGGTGGAAAAATAAGACACTATCTAAGAGCGAATAGTAAGTACCAGTATAGATTTGCCACTAAAGATGATTATTTCGCTCTCAAAGAGTTTTTATATTTTGAAAATTCTAAAAAAAGGCTGGCGTATAATTTTACGAAAAAAGATGATGGTGAGTTAGAGAGAAGATTAAAAGTTTGGCCAGATTTTAAGTTGACAGATTTTTTCTTAGCACTTGAGGGAGAAAAAATTGTTGGGTGTTTTGCACCGTGGAGTGGTAGTACGTTAAGGAAGTTGGTTGTGGTTGAAGCATCATTTTCATATATGGTTATTGGTAGAATTTTGCCTTTACTTGGTAGAGATATAGTTGCTCCAGGTAAAGCATTAAATGTACAGTATATAACTACTATTGAAGTAGATTCGGCCAAAGATGTTAACGAGAGAAAAGAGATCTTTGGTAATATGATAGATGAACTATTTTTTCGAAGAACTCATGTGAAATATCATATAACCTCTTTTTTTGATTATAACGGTTGCATGTTTAAAGATTATTTTAGAAAAAAAGAGTATTTACTTACTCAAAATGAGGCAACTCTTTATCAAGTTTTATCTCCAGCAGACGTAGAATCAAACCATCTTCTTTCTTGTAATGATGGTGAGATTATTGGATTTGATCTAGGGATTGCTTAAATTTATTTGATATCTTTTAAAATACTCTGTTTAATTTCATTTAGTATTTTTGGTGGCAACATCCTATTTGGACAGATACAAGGGTGAATTTTTAAAGTAATTGTCATGTTACCATTCCAGCCAATGACTGCAACACTTATTGGGTATTTGACAGTACCTGGAGGGGCCCCTATATACGCTTCATCTCTATTTAATTCCTCTTCTTTTAGGCCCGGTGTCTGCATAAAGCCGACATTGGAAAATGTTCCAAAATGCATATTTGGTTTTTTTCCATTTCCAGCTAAGAGTCTCATTCCACACATGCCAACAATTTTGCCAATATTAGCAAGATACCAGTTGCCCCAATGAACATTATCTGTCAGGCATTGTTTAATTTGATAATGTACATCTTCACCTGTTGTATAGATGTCTGTAGTTATGTTGATAGCGCTTGATTGATTTGCAAACTCATTTAGTTTGGAATCAGTGGTTCTCATATTGGCCGGAAATAACCACTCACCAGTATCATTGCAATCTAAAAATCTAGGTAGAATCATACCGTTGAATTTAGTTAATAAATATGAGTTATGAGAGAGCTTTTTAGATTTTACATATTTTGTTAACCGCTCAACCTCACTTGGTCCAAAGACGATCCAGTGAATCTCATTGTTAATATTTGGGCCATCACAAGTGGCGTTGTAGTATCTCCATTTGATACTTTTCTTTTTAGAGCTTCTAAACGCATTAATAATTGCAACGATACGTTTAAAAAAACTTGGTTCTGCTCTTGTTCCAGAAGGTGGAAGTTTATCGATATCATAACCTTGATCCTGAAGCCATTTAAGCATCCCACCAGCTGCATCAGTTTCAGAGTGACAAAACCTAAAATATTCGACGTGATTTGTTTTTAAATCTATTTTCCCAAGCGTCGCAATTGTGTTGAACCCTCTCTCTCTTGAAATGGTAAACCATCTGCCAACCCAGTCGATATCCCTTCCTTTATATATTTTTTGAAGCTCCATATTGTTCCCTATTTATTTATACTTTATAATTTATACAAGAAAAGCTTATAGACGTGAAGAGATAAAGAGAGGTTGTTTTTGAATAGGTTGTATATTCTTCAGGAAGAGGTCGTTGGAAGTGAGGCGTATCTTGATTGTTCCCTTCGAGTTCACCATATTCGAAATGTGCTCAAATCTGTGGTTGGGGATCTTTTAAAAGTTGTCGTGATTGGAAGTGGTATCGGAGAGTGGAGGATAAAAAAAATTGGAGTAAGCAGCGTGGTGCTGGAGGTTGGTGAGATTGTTAATCATCTGGCAACTGCTCAGGAGATCTCTCTTTCAGTCGGTTTATGTAGGCCACCTACTGCTAAAAAAATTATTGAACATGCGACATCGCTTGGCGTTACTGGATTTACCTTTTTTGAAACTGAGTTGAGTGAGAAAAGTTACTCTACAAGTAAGGTCTACACATCTTCAGAGTACTTAAAACTTCTCTATCTTGGCCTCGCTCAGTCTGCAATATATTATAAGCTACCGACGGTGAGGTTGGTAGGCCGGTTTGGAGATGTCATTCAAGAAGGAGCTTTGAACTTACTTTTATCATTCGATGGCGGGCCGTTATCAAAAATTGATCTCGGTTTGAAAAAATACGATAAAATTAATTTTATCGTAGGGCCAGAGCGAGGTTTTACACAATCTGAAGAGGCGAAATTTTTGAGTGGGTCATCGCCAATTTTAATTACAAGATCTACTTTGAGAACGGAGATTGCGATTTTTGCCTCTCTTGCTCAGTTGCAAATGATTCAACTAACATAATATTATTATTTATAATCGCTTGTTTTTTTGGACGTTTTTTGATAGATAACTATCAGCTTCTTTAAATAAATTGGGTTTTAAGGTGGTCACATTGTTGCCACCTTTTTTTTTAATAAGGCCTTAAGTTGTGGATATAGATCGAGAGTTTATTGGGATCGAAAAGAGTTTTTATGAACTCTCATTGCGAATTGTTAGCGAATGCGATCTTTCCTTATATCACATGGAGTATGTTAAAAAAGGACATGTCCTTAAGCTTTTTGTGATGGATAAATCTACGAAGTCAGCAATGATTAGTGATTGCGTAAAGGTTGATAATGCGATGACTCCGCATATAGAGGCGGAGAGTTGGATGCCAGAAGAGTTAGTTTTAGAGGTATCTTCTCCTGGTGTATATAGAAAATTGCTCACCAGAGAACAGTTTGAAACTGCAATTGGTGAGCGGATAGCTCTGAAGTTAATGGGACAACCAGCTGGTGGTGAATCTAAAGAGTTAAAAAAGAGTTTGGTTGGAAAAAAACTGATTTGTACTCTTAGTACGGTGTTAAACGAGAGTATATTTGTGGATTTAGATGGAAAAGAGTTGGAGATTAAGTTTAGTAATATTAAGGCAGCGAACGCTGAACCTGTTTTAGAAACATTATCGTAAAAGGTGTTGAGATGAATTTTTCAGAATTGGGTAAAGTAATTGAGATGTTGGGCAAAGATAGAGGTATCGATAAGGCCCTTGTTATTCAAGCAATCGAGCAGGCATTTTTAGTGACTGCGAGAAAAAAGTACGGAATTCAGGGTGAGTATGAGACCAGGTACAATGAGGATAATGATGATATCGAAATTTATCAGTACAAAAATGTAGTTGAAGATGTTAGAGATCCAATTATAGAAATAACCTTGGCCGCAGCAAGAAATCTTGATGAGGCGGTAGAACTTGGAGATCAGCTCGGTATAAAAATAGAGAATCCAGAGTTCACTAGGGTTGATGTTCAAACAGCAAGACAGATAATTTTCCAAAAAGTAAGAGATGCGGAAAGAGAGATTCTATTTGCTGAGTATAAACATAGAGAAGGTGATTTAATCACAGGTATTGCCAGGAGATATGAGCGTGGAAATATCATGGTTGATTTAGGGAAGGCCGAAGCCATCTTACCAAGAAAAGAGGTAATTTATGGCGAGAGTTTTCATCCGGGAGATAGAATCCAAGCCTATTTGTCAGAAGTTGTGATGACAAACAGAGGGCCAGAAATTAGGCTTTCAAGAACATCTCCGATGTTTCTTGTAAAACTGTTTGAAGTAGAGGTTCCAGAGATTCAAGATGGTACGATTATTATTAAATCGGCAGCGAGAGAACCGGGACAAAGAGCAAAAATAGCGGTTGTATCAAGAGATAGAGATATCGATCCAGTTGGTGCTTGCGTTGGTATGAAGGGTAGCCGTGTCCAAAATATTGTCAATGAACTTCAAGGTGAAAAAATTGATATCGTAAGATGGAACGATGATATAGATCAATTCATCCGACTTGCTCTAGCTCCGGCCGAGATAGAAAATGTTGTTATCAACTCAGAAAATCGAGCGGTTGATATTGTGGTTGAAGAGGATCAATTGGCATTAGCGATTGGTAGACGTGGCCAGAACGTTCGATTAGCTTCAATGCTTAGTGGCCATAGAATTAACATAATTTCAAAAACTAAACTACAAGAGCGTTTTGCTGTTGCAGTTAAAAATCTTGTTCAGATTGATGGTGTTTCAGAATCCTTTGCTCAAGTACTGGTTCAATATGATATTATGGCCGTTGGCGACTTTGTTGCGATGGAGCCAAGTGGATTGCAAGATGTGCTAGGAATAGATGAGGCCACTGCCGTTCGTCTCATTAAGAATGCGACGGATGCTATAGCAAACGGCACGATTAATCTTGAAGGAGCAGAAGAGGAAGATCTCGTCTCTGCATCAGCAGTTCCTGCTTATAACGGGATACTATCAGAAGGAAGTGCAATCAGAGAATCATCTGATAAAGATAAGTTTTCAGAAGCGGAAAAACGACTTAGAGAGGAGTTGGCCGCTTTTAAAATTAAGTAATTTGGTAATGACGTAATGGTGGAGAGTGGCGATGCCTATGAAGATTTATGAGTTGGCAAAAGAGGTTGAGGTAGAGAGCGCTTTAGCACTTGTTGAAGAGTTAAAGAACAGGGGCTTTACTTCTGTTAAAAATCACATGTCATCTCTTACTGATGAAGAGGTTGCAAAGTTTTTAGAGATGAGGCGAGCAGAGCAAAAGTCAAGCACGGCCTCAGATAGTTCAGCTAAAAAGAGACCGGCGACTACTAAAAAAACAGTCAAGGCGGCGGCCCAAACAGTAAAAAAGAAAATCTCAACTGTTAATGATAGTGCAGATAGTGCGGTGGTTGCTACAGCTCAAGAGACAAAAAAAGTTGATGATGAAGCGTCTAAGCAAGAAAAAGCTGCGCCACTTAAAAAGACTGTCATAAGAAGAAAAAAGAGTGATGAGGATATCGTAGATGAAGTAGATTTAAGAGACGATTCTTTTGTTGAGAGCGATGAAGATGGTTGCGACGAGGCTAAAGAGTGTGCAGATGAATGTTCTGTGGATGAGGACACTCAGCAAGAAGAGTTGTTTGATCCTAATGAAAAAAAATCTGAAGATAGTTCTTCTACTTCTGGGCTTCGAGTTGTTGCAATGCCAGAAAAAAGAGAAAAAACTCCAGTGGTGCAAACGTCTACACCTGCTCAAAATGAGCAAGTAGTAGTAGGTGTAAAACCAAAGTTCGTTGAGAAAAAGAGACACACTTTTACACCTGTATATATTCCGCCTGCTCAACCAGTAGAGACAAAAGCACCTGTTGTTGAAAAATCATTAAAACCTGTAGCATCTGTGAATGATGTTGGCTTTGATGATTCTTTATTTGAAAAAGATGAAAAGAGGAAGATAGGTGGACTTGCAGCTTTGGTTTCTGGAAAAAAAGGGCCAACAAGTAACAAGCATAATAGATTGGTAGCTGAACAAAAATCTGTTGAAGAGTTAAAAAATTATGCGGCTTTAAACACTTTTGGTAAACCGATATATAAACAGATCGGAAGAAAAAGGGCCTATTTGGGTGGTGCAAAAACTTCGATAACTGAAGTTAAAGATAGTAAAAGAGTACTTTCTATTCATCAAGCTGTTAAAGTTTTAGACCTTGCAGATAAGTTAAGCGTTAAGGTTGAAGATTTTATCGATAAAGCGATTGATTTAAATCTACTGCTAAATGAGGGCGACTATCTTGGCCTTGATTTAGCAAAAAAATTAGCTGCGCTTTATAGTTATAGAGTGGAAGACAAAGCTTTTAATGAAGATGTATTTATTGGTAAACAGGTTGTTGATAAAAAAGAGGAAAAAGTTAATCATCCATCTAGAGGCCCGATTATTACAATCATGGGACACGTTGATCATGGTAAAACTACTTTGCTAGATTATATTCGCAAGACAAAAGTAGCTGCCGGTGAAGCTGGTGGTATTACTCAACATATTGGTGCTTATCTTGTTAGTGTAAAAGATAAGACACTAACTTTTTTAGATACTCCTGGCCATGCAGCTTTTGCTTCAATGAGACAACGAGGGGCCAATGTTACAGATGTTGTTATCTTAGTTGTTGCCGCAGATGATGGTGTTATGCCACAGACGAAAGAGTCGATAAGGTTTTGCAAAGAGGCAAAAGTTCCAATAATTGTTGCTGTAAATAAGATGGATAAAGAGGGTGCTAACCCAGATAGAGTAAAGCAAGGGCTTGTTGAGTTTGGACTTACTCCCGAGTTGTGGGGTGGAGATACTCTCTTTGCTGAAGTTTCTGCTATAAGTGGTAGCGGAATTGATGATCTTCTTGAAAAGGTTGCTCTTTTAGCTGAGATGATGGAACTTGCGGCCGATCCTAAAGCTCCAGTTGAGGCAGTCGTTATAGAGTCGAAAGTTGAACAAGGTAGAGGCCCAATTGCGACAATTCTTGTTCAATCAGGAACGCTAGAAAAAGGGGACTATGTAGTTGTTGGTGAAGTTTATGGTAGAGCGAGAACTCTTTATGATACGACAGGAAAAGAGGTAAAGTTTGCTGGTCCAAGTACTCCTGTTCAAATTTTAGGATTGATTGAACCGGCGATCCCTGGAGATATTTTAAACGTAGTAAAGAGTGAGCGAGAGGCGAAAAAGATTGTTTCTAACAGAATAGATATTAGAAGAGAACTAGCATCTGCACCAGAAGCAAAGGTAGCTTCACTCGAAGATTTCTTTGCAGGCAATGCTGTTGTTGCTGGCGAAAAGAAAGTGCTAAAACTAGTAATTAGATCTGATGTAAATGGTTCATATGAAGCGATTAAGCAGGCGGTTGAGACTCTTGGAAATGATGAAGTCTCTGTTAATGTTATTGGCGGTGGCGTTGGAGCTATTACAGATAACGATGTTAATTTGGCAAGTTCAAGTAACGGATATATCTTTGGCTTTAATATGAGACCAGTCACAAGTGCAAGAAGATTGGCCGAGCAAAAAGGGGTTGAGATAAGAAACTACTCAATCATTTATGAGCTAATTGACGACGTTAAGTTAGCGCTTGAAGGATTACTAGAACCTGAGTTTATTGAAAAATATATTGGCCGAGCAGAAGTTAAAGATACTTTTGTTATTCCTAAAATTGGAACCATTGCAGGTTCTGCCGTTATTGATGGAAAAATAATAAAAGGTTGTAAGATTAGACTTCTTAGAGATGGTAAAATCGTATTTGATGGAAAGATGTCATCGCTTAAGAGATTTAAAGATGATGTTAAAGAGGTCAATAACGGTTATGAGTGTGGTATCGGACTGGAAGATTACAACGATATAAAATCAAACGATGTTTTTGAAGCTTATATGATTGAAGAAAAAAGACGTAAGCTTGAGAACATGACAGATCTGTAAAATGGCCCGAAGTAAACAGAATTTCAAAAAAGAGAAATTGCAAGAGTTGATGAGACATGAAGTCAACTCGTTGTTTCGATCAAAATTTTCTGATCCAGGGTTACAGTTTGCGACAATAACCAAAGTAGAACTAGCAAGAGATTTTTCCACCGCAAAATTTTACTGGGATACTTATAATCCAGATAAAAAAACTGAAGTAAAAAAAGCGATAGAGAGAGTTGCAGGAGCGGTAAGAAGTCATTTAGCAAAATCTATGGAGTTTAGAGCTGTACCTATTTTATCTTTTTACTATGATTCTCAATTTGAATGCGAAGGGAATATAGACGCCATCCTTAGAGAAGAGGAAAAAAGCGGAAGATATCATAAAGACGATGAGTCGAAATAAACATCCCATAACTTTTTCGCCAACAATCTTTAACTGTTTTAAACCTGCAGGGCCAAGTTCATTTGAGGTTGTTTCAAAATTTAAAAGGAACCTTCCAAAAGGGATTGGCAAAATTGGCCATTTTGGAACTCTTGATCCATTTGCTTGTGGCGTACTTCTTGTTGGTATTGCTGGAGCAACTAAACTAACAGACTTGGTCTCAACTTTACCAAAAACATATATCGCTGTTGGAAAGCTTGGAATTAAGAGTGATAGTGGAGACGTCCTTGGAAATATTGTTAAGAATATTGAGATTTCTAATGAGATACGCTCGATGTCTAAAGATCATATCGACAAGAGAGTAAAAGATAAATTTTTTGGGGTTTATATGCAACCGCCTCATCACTTTTCTGCTAGTAAACATAATGGAATCCCTCTTTATAGTTATGCAAGGAGTGGGGAGTTTATTGATAAGCAACCTGTAGAGAGAAATATTTACGATATTTCTGTTATCAAATATTATCCTCCTTATTTATCGATATCTGTTACGGTTAGTTCGGGAACATATATCCGGTCCCTATTTGAAGATATTGCAAATGAGTTAGGAACTGTTGGAATGCTCATCTCTCTTGTTAGGTCTCGCATTGGTGATTTTTCGATTGAATCGTCGATTCGTAAAAAAAATTGGCCAATGATGGATCGTCCATTTGATGAAAATCAGTTTGGAATGAGTTTAGAAAAGGCGTTTCCTTTTGAAGAGATTAGTTTAACCGTTGATGATATGCAAAAATTTGCAACAGGTGTGCCTTTGTCTTTTGCTAAAAATTTTAGTGGAAGAAAATGGATTAAAGGGCCACAGAGAAAAATCGTCGGACTTGTAGGTGGCGCTTCAAAAGATGAGTCTGTAATTAGATTTCAAAACGAAATCGATCAAGAATTGTCGCAGATTGTTTAAGTCAACTAATGGTTAAATTATTCATAGTGAAATATTCCTAACAAAAATCCGCCTTTATCTTGTTTAGAAGTGGAGTTATTATATTAGTTGACGGATATTTTATTCAGGAGAGAAGTGTGGACTCAAGGTATAGAGTTAGTATTGAAGTCTGTTTAGTTACAATTTTCTTTTTAATGCTCGCTTATTCGACAGCAAAAGCAAAAACATGTTTTATAATGAGTGGTAGTGGCGGATTAGAAAAAGATAAAGAGTGTAAATGTTTAAAAACAAAAAAATGCGCTACAGTTACAGATCCTCTTGCTGGTGTTGATACTTCTAAAATGGATACAGCGTTAGTTAATACAATTAAGCAGACAAAAATAGCTGCAGACGCTGCGATGAGAGGAGATATTAAGGGCGTTGATAAGGCCGTAGAGAAAATAAACGATCCAAAAAATTTGAAAAAAGTTGAAGAGCTTTTTAGAAAAGCAAAGGCAGATAATAATGAGAAGATTTCTGCATTATCAAACACAAGTAGTAATTCATTAGATGTTTCTAGCTCACAAGTAGGAGAAGATGAAGCTGTCGTTTATAAGTATAAGGTCATGGATATCGCAGATAGTTCCGTACCAATCTTTAAAGCTATCTCATCTCGGTACATGAAAGCTCTTTTTCCTTACACTATAAGTGAGATGGAAAAAGAGGACGAGAAGTCAATAAATCCTGTAAAATCAAATAAATAGGTTGTCACGTCATCGTTTTAGTCAAATTATTGATATGTGTGTCGATTGTCAAGAGCATGTAAACTATGTGAGAGTTATGCGGGTTAATCTATTGAAATCTTATTGGTGCCAATTTTAATTATCAGAATTTGGGCCCATAGGATAGAATCTACGAACATTGATAACTTTGTCTTTTTATCTGTATATTCCTTTTATTTCATGTGGTTATTATGATGAGTTGTTCAAATTTTACTTTAAAACGGTGAGTAGGATTAGAATTGATATTAAGACGCTTGAGAGGCATGTGTAGACTTCAAGTTTTAGCAGTATGTATGTTGGAAGATTTTAAGAGGCGTTAGTTTTTTAGAAGAGTTTTATGTATGTGCAATTTTAACTGGGGACGTGTATTATGAAACCAACAAAAAATCTGGCCTTCATTTACGCTATCTCATTACTTCACTTCATCCTTACTGGATGTCTTGGTGGAGGTGAGAGCGCAGGGTTTTTGGATGCTATGAAGAGCGGAGGCACTCCTAGTGTTCCAAAAGGTTCTTCAGGTATCGATTGTCAAGATGGACTGATTTACACTCCAGATGGATGTAAAGAGGTGATTTGTGGAGCTAGCGATATCTACACTGAAGATTGTTCAGGTGGAGATCCATTTTCAAGTGCTACAATTACAGCGATATGTAACAAGTATGGAACAGAGTTAGATGTCGGTGCTTGTAGTAATAGTTGTGTTTCTGGGTATGTTTTTGAAAATGATAAATGTACCCAAGTCATCTGTGAAGCAAATAGTAATGAGATCATTGCGTGTGATCCGTTAATACTAAATGCAACAGGTATGGTTAATGTTACTTGTTCTGAAAATGGTACAACGAAGGTTCCTGGAATATGTAACTTTAATGGATGTAAAGATGGGTTTGTGGAAATTAACGGCCGTTGCTTAGAGAGTATTTGTAAAGCTGGAGAGGATTCTCCTTTTATTTCGGAGATTTGTTATCCAGCTGTAGGTGCCGTAGGTACAGTTAGACCTGTTTGTAATGCTACAGGAACAGCTTATGATCAAGCTGGCAACTGTAAATTTGACAAGTGTCAAGATGGTTATGCAAATATCGCAGGAACATGTGTGACTAAAACCTGTGATGCTACATACCCTTCAATAAACGAAGAGTCTTGTAATTTTGGAATTGAGGGATCTATCGGTAAGAGATACCAAGTTTGTAATAGCTTTGGAACTGCTTACGATAGCTATACAGCTTGTGAATTTGTTGGCTGTAATGATGGATACCTTCAAGAAGGAAATAGCTGTATTCTTGAGCCTAAAAATAAATGTGAAGCTGGTTACGTTTTTGTTGAATCAGAAAATGTTTGTAAAAAGTTGATCTGTACACCAAATGTAGTTACAGGAGAAAGAGTTGCCTGTGCGGGAGATCAAAATGGTGCAAATTACGAACAAACTCTAATTTGTAATGAAGATGGAACCGGTACAAAAGCTGGAGATTGTACATTTAAAAATTGTAAAGGTGATTTTGTTCTAGTTGCAGATAATAAGTGTGAAGCAAAAATTTGTGAAGCTGGTATCATTGATGCTGCTTTAGGTGTTGCATGTGATTTTAATAGTGATGGTGCCATTGGAGTTAAACAGTTAATTTGTAATACTCTAGGTACAGGTTTTGATTATGGAGCATGCGAGTTTAATGGGTGTAAACCTGATTTCACAAATGTAAATGGTGAGTGTAAAAAATCTTGTGAGGGCGTTGCTCATGGACGCTACGACGTTGAGAAAGTAGTATTCGAGAGTGCGTCACCAGATTTTGGAGTTGCTTGTAAAGAGGTTAAGCAGACAAGATTGTGTAATAACGGTATCTGGAGTGATTGGACAAACATTCAGTTTACAGCGATGACATGCAGAGTGAAGGATTGTTTGCCAGAATCAGTTAGTGAAAAGATGTGTGAAACTGAAGCGTATCTTCCTGGTACAGTTGCTATGGAAATATGGACTTGTAATGCAAATGGAATCTATGACAAAGGTGCATGTCAAGTTGTAGGCTGTGATGAAGGGTATGAGTTTGTTTCTGGTAACTGTCAGCTACCACTAACTTATAAACTTGTAGAAGATGCATTTAAGCAAAGGGCCGAAACAGAGGCAAGAAAACTTGATGTAATTTGGGTTATTGATAACTCTGGCTCAATGAGGGCAGATCAAACCCACGTCGTAAATAACATTAAGTTGTTTGCGGATTCAGTTTTAGCTGATGGTTCAGTAGACGTAAGAATGGGTATTACAACTACTGATACAAATCCTCGCT
>DYOQ01000034.1:0-10287 GCA_020720455.1 Bdellovibrio sp. | reverse complement strand
GAGAACCAATGGGTGAAGCTTATATCGAAGCTAGTGGTTTGACTGGAGGTAAGTCATACAGCATCGATGAAGATTTTTCAAATCATTTGAGCAACCTTGGGGAGACTGTTACAGTGCTACTTTCAACCTTCCCACTTAGCTTAATACCTGCTGACATGAACGATGTTGTAGTGCTTGTTAATGGAGATAGAGCACAAGATGCTGGTTACAATTACAGGTATAATGCTGATAATAACAACATAGAGTTTATTGGAGAGACTCTGCCACCAGTTGGAAGTGAGATTGTTGTTAAGTATAAAGTCGCAAAATAAAATAGTTAGATTATTTTTTTCAAAAGGAGTTAAAAGCGGCCAAGAGAAATTCTTGGCCGTTTTTTTTAGAGATTTTCTTCGTCGCTATCAGTTTTTATCCCTGGGAAAAATTCACAAGCTGGTAACGGTTTATAATCTTTGGCACGTTCGATCCTTCTTTTTATACCGCTTGGATTTGGCCCAGATTCGAGCAGATTGACGATGATACTACTCTCACAGCCAACTACGTGGTTATTTTTAACAACAGTGTCGACGTATTGACTGACATTGTTTCGATCTAAAAGCCTAGTTTTTTTCATTAACCGCTCAAGCTTTGCCAGTTCAATATTAAACATAACAGCAGCATCTCTCCTTGCATCTTTACTTGAAAGATCTATCTTGATATCCATTATATCTATTTTCCTTTCTTCAGCAGAAATCATTTCAGAAATCCCAAATACCTCGGCTATTTTGTTTCTTCTTGCCAAAAGTTTTCTGACAAATATTTTTTGGTAAAACTCCGGCCATTTAGTATCCTTTAGCATCTGATCTAGATCTTGCTTAGTAATTCGGGCAATTTTTTTTGCCATCCATAATCCATCAGCAAATGTAATGTTCATCCAAGCTTTTGGCCGATACAGCATGAACTGATCAAAGATAATTTTACTGTTTGTATTTCTAGCAAAGCTAGAATCAGCGATCGCATCCATCGATCCAGACTGCCCAAGAGCTCCAAGCGATGCTCCAAGGTCGTGTTGATATTCGATATACTGATCACCATCTACATAGAGATCATTTACGATAACATTTTTATTATTCTCATCTTTTGAATCAATATTTTTAATCCACATATTAAAGATTAATAGTCCTCTTGCAACGCGGTCCTCTTCTGAACCGAAAAAACTGCCAGGAATTGGCCCGCCGTAATCTACGCCTTTGCTTCCTCTAAACTCAACCATTGATTCATGAAATGTTAAGTAGGTTCTGCCAAGAAGATCACTCTTCTTCGTTCCACTAGTCCCATTTGTTGTAAGATTTCTTAATACTTTCTCAACATTTGCCTCATTGATGACTCCTTTTTCTAGAGTGTATGGATCAATGTTGAAATTGTATTTTGAATCGAGGAGACACTGTTTTAAGAGATCATAACTGTTTATTAGTGAGCAGCTTCCTGCTTGTGTTGGATCACCTAGAACTAAAACGGTTCCATCTACTCCTCTTGCGTTTGTATAAACTAAGTCAGCAAATTTAGCTCCCATCTTGAGGTAAATTTTGTTGGCAACTGGTTCAACTTGAACTTCGTTACCCCACTTTAGTTTCCATTTTTCTCCATAAGCATCGTAAACATTAACTTTCGGGCTGGTTGCACTTGTCTTTATCTCATCAAAAAAGAGAACCTTTTTAGCTCTATCAATTGAGTACTCATTGGCAGCTTCAATCGAAATTTTTTTCTCGATTTTCTTTTTCATCTTTTTTTCTGACCATTTTTCAATTTTTGTCCAGCTATCTTTTTGTGCCGTCGCCAGATACTTTTCACTATGCCATAGAGGATGGTTATCTGAGATACCAAGATCTGCAATCTCGTTAACACTCATTTTTGCAAGGTCATCAACTGAAAGATAATTTCCATTTTGGCCAACTAAAAATGTAGACTCTTTAGCTGCTTGCTCAAGGCCAACGATTCTATCTCGTTCATCTATTTCAACGTTTGGCATAGATGTTGTTATTTTCTTAATTATCCCTAAACCTTCCATCATGCCGACACTTCTGTTCATGGTCTCTTGGGCAACTATTGAGTAGATAATTCTCTTTCCTATAATGTATGCAGAAGCTTGATCCATTTTATCTTTGTTTTTAGAAGCAGCTAATTTTTCTATTGCAAATTGTAAAAAAGGGATCGCATCTTTTGCGGCTTTTTTGGCAACCTTATCATCGCCACTTAAACTAATCTCTCTCTCTTTTAAAAAATTGTTTAAAAAAAGTTCTAGATTAGCAAATGATTTTGCCGTTAACTCACTCCCTACTCCTTTTGATTCTAACAGTTGCGGGACTTGAGGCGCTGTAACATCTCCTGAAGCAAAAATTGGTGCAGTTAGAACTAGCATAGAAGCGATAACTGTCTGTTTTATCATATAAAATTCCTTAGTTGGTCGTGCTTGTGCATCGTGTTATTTGTAAAGTGTAGGCCATTTGTGGAGGTAATTCAAACGGTTTGCATTTTGTGTGAAAAAATTATACTGATTCTAGATAGATTTTGGAGGTTTTTAGTGACACTTACACAGTTAGAGTATGTTTTGGCGGTTAATGAAACCAGACATTTTGGTAGGGCCGCGGCCAAATGTAATGTGACTCAGCCAACTCTTAGTATGCAACTTCAAAAATTAGAAGAGGAGTTAGGCGTTGTCATTTTTGACAGATCTAAATCTCCTGTTATTCCAACGATTGAAGGAGAAGGTGTTATCTCTCAAGCTGAAAAAACTTTAACTGAGAGCAGAAAGTTATTCAAAATGGCCCAGACGCTTAGAGGTGGTGTACAGGGTAAATTTAAGATTGGTGTTATCCCAACGCTATCACCTTACATTGTTCCACTCTTTGCAAAACGTTTCTCTATGAAATTTCCAGAGGTCGAACTAACAATTGAAGAGCTAAAAACTGATGATGTTGTAGATGGACTTGCACATGAGCATATCGATGCTGGACTAGTGGTTACTCCGCTACATGATCCATCGATGATCGAGAAGGTTTTATATTACGAAAGGTTTCATCTGTTTGTTTCTAAAGATCATAATTTCTTTACGAAGAAAAATGTTGACCAGAAAGAGCTGAAAATTGAAGAGATCTGGATGCTAAATAAAGGAAACTGTTTTAGAGATCAGGTTATTAATATCTGTTCAGATAAAAAAGCAAAACTTATTGAGAGTTTGAAGTTTGAAGGTGGAAGTTTTGAAACACTAAAGAATATGGTTCTTACTTCTGGTGGATACACTATTTTTCCTCAGATGGCCGTAGATCATCTTCCTGAAACACAATTCGAAAATGTACGAGAATTTATTTCACCAGTTCCATCAAGAGAAGTATCGATTGTGTATAGTCGGAGTTTTCATAAGGAAGGGATTATTAATGCTATTCACGAAGAGATTGTTGCAAGTATTCCTAAAACAGTTCATTCTCTTAGGTCTGAAAATATGAAAATTATGGAGATTTATAGATAATCAGAGTTTGCAAAAAACTCAACCTTTGGATTTTTTTCCATCACTAGTTTTAGATCCCACTCACTCTTTACCGCAAAACAGATTCGTTGCTTATTATCAAAACAGATATTGAGGTCATACTCTTTGATAAAACTATTTTTCGTTTTTTCGTCTGGGAACTTGGGCCATCTGACGGCAACAAAAGGGTAGCTCTCATAACTGCCAAGTACGTTGTACTCATTTTCTAATCTATATTTTACAACTTCGAATTGGAGTTGCCCGACAGCACCGAGGATTTTATCGTTTGAGGTATATCGTTTAAACAGCTGGACGGTTCCCTCTTCTGAAAGTTGTTGCAGCCCTTTCTCCATCTGCTTTGCTTTTAAAGGATCTTTAAGAACCATCCTCATAAATATTTCAGGAGCAAAACTTGGGATGCCTGTAAACTGCATTAGTTCACCTTCAGAAAATGTATCTCCGATTTGATATTTACCACTATCGTATAGACCGATAATATCTCCAGCTACAGCATACTCTGTGATCTCTCTATCTTTTGCTTGAAAAAGTAAAGGCGCCGGAATTTTAATCTCTTTTTCACTCCTACAATGAAAGATTTTTTGGTTTCTTTCAAATCTTCCTGAACAGACTCTTAAAAACGCAACACGATCTCGATGCCTCTTATCCATGTTTGCTTGAATTTTAAATATGAACCCTGAAAAAAAATTATCAGTTGGGCCTACCATTTTTTTACTTGAATCATCTTTAAAAGGAGGTAGTAAAACCTCTCTAGGTTTGGGGCCCGGCGCTTTAGAAGCAAACATGTCTAGTACCTCTTTGACTCCAAAATTATGTAGGGCCGATCCAAAAAATACAGGAGTTTGAATGCCGGCCAAAAATTCATCTTCATCGTAAGGATGAGTAAGTCCAGAGATTAGCTCTAGGTCATCTTCCAATTTAGTTTTTAAATCAGTGCCGATTAAGTTAATCACTGAAGAGTCATTTAAGTTTGAAGCATCAATAATGGTAGGAGCAAGAGGATCGTTTCCTTCAAAAATTTGAATTGATTTATTTTTAATGTCGTAAACGCCCTTAAAATCTACTCCGTCGCCAATTGGCCATGTCATAGGAACGCAGTTGATAGAGAGTATTTTTTCCAAATTATCTAGTAGTTCAAATGGTGACATGGAGTCTCTGTCAAATTTATTCATGAAAGTAATAATCGGAGTATCTCTTAGTCTGCACACTTCCATTAACTTAATTGTTTGGGCCTCAACACCTTTAGCTGAGTCAATCATCATTAAAACAGATTCAACAGCGGTAAGTGTTCGGTAGGTATCTTCGGAAAAATCTTTGTGGCCAGGAGTGTCCAGTAGGTGCATGGCCCTATTACCATAATGAAATGACATAACCGAAGATGTAATTGAGATTCCCCTTTCTTGTTCAAGTTCCATCCAGTCAGATTTAGCATAGTTTCCACTTTTAGATTTGACCATTCCTGTCTCTCGAATAACTTGGCCAAGCCAGATGATTTTCTCTGTTATTGTTGTTTTTCCAGCATCAGGGTGGGAAATAATTGCAAAGACTGCTCGCTCTTTTAGCTCTTCGTTCATTTCGTTCCTTTTAATTCTGTGGTCTTTTGCTCTTACTGCTTATATAGCGTATGTATTAGCGGAAGTAAATTGCGTACCGTGAAGGTATCATCTGTCTCAGAAATTTTTAATGGATGTCGGGTGTTATGTGACGTTTGTGACGTTTGATTATTAATTTCTTTTGCTGGCCATGCTGGAAAAAACACCTGCATGGTATTATTGACCGATAATGATGATTTTTTGTTGTATTTTGATAAAAAACGTAACTCTTTTGATGTTCCTGTATATTTTATGAGCAAAAAGCTGTAAACTAAGAGAAAAAATCTCCTAAGGAGGTACTTTTTATGCTTGTAAAATTATCACTCGAAAATTGGATGTCATTTAAGGAGCGAACCACTTTTTTGATGGTTGCTTGCCAAGAAAAACAGCATAGCAAAAGGCTTGCTCATCTTCAAAAGTATAAAACAAAGATTTTACCTATTGCGGCCATCTATGGTGGTAATGCTTCCGGTAAAACAAATTTTTTTCAAGCAATAAGTTTTGCCAAGCAACTTATTGTAAGCGGAACACGGCCGGATACACTGATTCCAGTTGAACCATTTCGGCTCGACGAAGATTCACTTCACCTTCCTTCTCGTTTTTCTTTTGAGATTTTTGTGGATGATAATATTTACGAATTTAGTTTTGCGGTAACTAGAAAAGTAGTGGTAGAAGAAAAATTAGTATTAATTACCAAAACAAGCGAAAAAATTCTCTATGATCGTAAAGATGATTATCCCAACTTTGATAGTAGTTTAAAAAAGGATGAGTTGCTTAATTTTGCATTTAAGGGAACTAGGGAGAATCAACTTTTTTTAACAAACTCAGTATCTCAAAAGGTAGAAAAATTTGCGCCAGTTTATAACTGGTTTAAAAACACCTTAGAATTAATTGCTCCAGACTCAAGGTTTGGATCATGGGAACATTTTATAGACGAGAATCACCCTCTTTATTCGACCATGAGCGAGTTACTTCCTCAATTGGATACTGGGATTGCTAGGTTAAGCGGAGATGAAACGCCATTTGATAATTTGGGACTTTCCTCATCGATAAAATCTGAATTACAAGAAAATGTAAAAGAGGGAAAAAGTGTAAAGATAACTTCAGATGCCAACGGAGAGAGATTTATTATTACTAGGGGAGGAAGTGGCGAGTTAGTAGCAAAAAAACTTGTCACTTACCATTCACAAAAAAATGGCCCAGATATTAAATTTGAACTTCGCCAAGAATCCGACGGATCACAGAGAGTTATTGATCTATTACCAGCATTGCTAGAATTAGCATCCCCACAAAATAAAAAAGTCTATGTGATTGACGAGATTGATCGGAGTTTGCATACTCTTTTGACAAGAAAATTATTGGAATTGTTTTTAGATAGCTGCGGAAATGATGGCCGATCACAACTTTTGCTTACGACTCATGATGTCTTACTAATGGATCAAGACTTATTGCGACGAGATGAAATGTGGATTACCGAGCGGGATATCCACGGCGGTTCACATTTACTATCATTCAGCGAATATAAAGATGTTCGTAGTGATAAAAATATTCGAAAGAGTTACTTACAAGGTAGACTCGGGGGCATTCCTAAAATTCTTTTCAACAGTGCTTTGAAGATGGAAGGGAAAAGCAGTGGCAAGTAATAGGCGATCATTTAATAGACCTTATGGTGAAAGACGCTATAAAAAATTATTTATCATAGCAACAGAAGGTCAAAAAACAGAACCACAATATTTTGCGTTGCTGGATAACTCCCATTCTACTGTTAAAATAAAATGTTTACTTAGCAAATCACAGAGCGCACCAACACAAGTACTTCGACGAATGAATGATTATTTAAAAAAAGAAGGAATAAAAAAAACTGATGAAGCATGGATTGTGGTGGATAAAGATCAGTGGACTGATGAGCAGTTGGCCGAACTTTATAAATGGTCTTTGCGTGCAGAAAATTTGAAGCTGGCACTTAGCAATCCAAAATTTGAGTATTGGTTGTTATTACATTTTGAAGATGGGCATGGAATTATTTCATCAAAAGATTGTTCAGATAGGTTACTTCGTCATTTGCCAAAATATGATAAAGGGATTGATTCTAGACTGATCACTCAAGAACATGTTGCTAGCGCAATTAAAAGAGCACAGGCAAAAGATAATCCTCCGTGTACAGACTGGCCCAGACAATTTGGAACTACGATGTATCGCTTGGTGAAAAATGTCATCTCTTGTGGGTGCGACTTTTAAACAATTTTATCGGTGTTATTTCTGCAACGTGGTTTTTTTTGGGGTTATTCAAAATGAAAATTTATGCTTTATTAATGCTTGCAACTACTGATTACTACCATGTAGCATGTTTCATGTAAGCAATTGTGCCTATGCCGCTAGCTTGATCAAATCAGATTTTTTAAAACGATAATCTTTTCCATCTTTTATATATTTCACTTCGTTAGACTTGATCTTACGTCTCATTGTTGATTCTGAAATTCCTAAAAACTTACAAGCTTCTTGAAGTGTCATGAGTTTGGAATTTGCAAACATTTTTAGGGAGTCAGTTATATCAATTCCTATTACTCCTCCCTTTTTATTATAACGTACTATAATTCCATCCTGGTATTCTGCTTTTGCTTCTATTTCATCGCTAAAGTCAATTGAAAGGTAATCAATTTCTAAGTTATGATAGATTTTCATTTTTTTACCTCGAAGTACGTCATAACAGTTATTATTTCAAATTTTTTTGCAGCTTTTATTACAGTGACTGCTGCAATAAAATTGTCGTTACGGTTCTTAATTTTTTTATAGTAGATATATTTATCTCTCGACTGCTTGATGCTGCCATCAGGTTCATTAATAATGAGCTCAATCACTTGCGTAGAAATTTTTCGCTGGATCATTCTTTCTACAGCGTGTGATGTATATATAATCTCCATAGCGTTAATATTAACATACGATTGTGTCATGTCAACAACTGGTCATTACCTTGTCATGTATTGGTCAAGTATGCTGTTCATTGATTTGTAAACAGATATATTGTCTGAAAAAAATTCATGATATTTTATGAAGTGGGTATATTAATTGCTCCTTACTTGAATTGCTTGTATAAAGGCCCAATTGTTAATCTTGGAGGAACAGTGGATTTATTAAAATGTTCTCTTTTGTCGGTTCATGAAGATCTGCCTTCAAAATATGAGATCAGTCCTATTCTTCTAAATAGCGCTCACATCGTGAGTATCAAGCCTATCAATATTGTAGTTGCTGGAAATGTTATTGCTGGTTACTGGATTAGGCTTACTAATGGAAAAAAATATAAAGTGGTCGATGTCCCAGAAAAAATCAGAGCATTGTTTGGTGAGAGTGATTTAGAGTTACCAGTTACTCAAGTAGATGGAAATAGAGTTGAAGATAGTGAGTTTATTGTTCAGTAAATAGTGTTTAAAAAACTTCTAAAATCATCGTCAGCAGTTAAAATTCTAATCCCAGCTTTACCATTTTCTCTTGCTCTGTTTATCCAGTACATGGTGTCGCCTATATTTGAGTTTAGATTTTTAAATACCTCTGGAGCAACTTGATCAAAGTATGTTTTGAAACGATAATTATCTCTCCATGCGAAGTAGTCTTCCTCAATAGGCCCATATTCCATGTTGTTAGGAATCGCAATTAGTTTAGAGTAGTTATCAAAGGCCTTGATTGAATCAATAAATGGAATGTAAAAACCTCCGTATACGGTTAGGTCCATCAAGTTGCTGAGATCATTTTCAGTGATAGTTTCATCACTATAAACGGAACAATATTTCTTTAACGATTTTACGTGAGGGATTAGTGTTATGACACCGAAAGGGGTTTGGGCATTATCGATATACTCATCTAATAACATTAATGAGTTTGCCAAATTGTATGGAGGCGATATTAGCGTTATCGTTTTAAGTAGATTGTTGGCCGGACTTGAATCGAGATAAGAGATAATTGCTGAGAGTATTCCACCATAACTAACACTGATGGTATGAAGGTTAGAGATGTTGTTAGAGTATTTGCTTGCAACCATTTTTATTATTGAGTACATGGTGTTAGCTTCTTGTAAGACATCGACAGGTTTAAATTTGGGTTGTGCTGAGATGAAATCAAGGCCTAGTGGGTTAGGTAGGGCCAAAACGTTATAGTTCATGAAGTAATAGTTTAACCTGCAGAGGTTTGGCCAATGTATCTAAAGAGAGTTTTATATTTTGAACGTTGTTAGAAATATCGGTATATGATTTTGGAACAAAATTTTCGTTACAACTTCCCCTCATTGAGGCCAAAAAACTATTCTTGAAAGGCGAGACAAATTGCGAAGCGAGAGCTATCTCTTGTTCGCTCCAGTTAGCAATTCCTTTAGAGTATAGCTATTTTTCGGAAGCTGAGTTATTTACTTTAGTGAGAAACTAAGCGCAAAACTCTTGTGTTTGCGTCCTAATTGTGAATTTGCACGCTGTTTAGGGTAGGAATTTCTAGATTAGTTTAGGTAACTTTTATTAGAGTATTTTACGTTTATCTTGAACAAAATAATCTTGACATATATCATAAGTAATATATACTAAGATAGATGTGGCGAGTATTTGAAACAAAAGAAGTAACAAAAAATTTAAAAAAGATTCCAGTCGAAATCAAACAAAAGTATAAAGCTTGGATTGAGATAGTTAAGAATGGAGGATCTAATAATTTGAAAAATTTTTCTGGTTTCAAAGACAAGCAATTAAAAGGAAAACTACGCGAGTGTAGATCTTCAAGGTTAAATATCCAATATCGTGTTATTTACTCTGAGGAGAAAGAGATTAAAGAAATAATTGTAGTTAGTGTTACCCCACATAAGTACGAGGAGATTCTAAGATGAAAATAGATAAAGAAGACCTTGTTCCTGCAGGCCAATCGATACTCATGTCACCTGGTGAAATGATTAAAACGTTAAGAGAGTTAAAAGAATGGTCCCAACTTGATATGGCCAGAGTGACTGGAATTTCTCAAACGAACATTAGTGCTATTGAAAATGGCCGAGTACAGATTGGAAAAGAGAGGGCAATTGTGATTGCTGAAGCACTAGGTGTTCATCCTAGCTCTATAATGTTTGCCGATTATATTTCTGCGGCCTAAGTTATTTTATAATGTTAATTGTTGACATGGTTGATCTCTGGGTTGTTGCCGTGCAGGTTTTTG
>DYOQ01000033.1:7883-33340 GCA_020720455.1 Bdellovibrio sp. | reverse complement strand
TCTTTAATGAAGGTCGACTCCTTTTCAAATCGTTTATCAAGTAGATCAAATTTTCGTAGTGTAGCTAGTATCTCAAGGATAAAAATTATTAGAAGATGTACTTTTATTGAGCACTTACAGAAGGATCATGTAATTGCTTTGAAAGATCGTGAAATTAATGGTCTTAAAGAAATGATACTATTGTTACTACAGAGACGAAAGTACGCACCAAAATCAGAGCGAGATCCAAGACAGTCTGATATGTTTAATGAGATTGAGGCAATTGCTGATGAAATTGATGATATTGAAGATAGCGAAGAGGCCAAACTGATGATGTAAAAGATGGTGACGAGATCAGCGAACAACTGGAAATTACCCCTGCGAAAATTACTGTTAAGAGAATTATTGGAATAAGAGAGATTAAAACAAAAGAAGTTGGGTGGTAGTCATTGAAACTAAATACTCATTTCAATGTTCGTACTACTTAATTTCTTAATATTAATTTTTTTAGAATTTTTTAACATCGAAGAAGTTAAAAAAGGCATTAATTTTTTACCAATTTCTTCAACAACTTTTACAGTAACGGCATTTCCAGCTTGTCTATAAGCTTGGGTATCACTTACCGTAATTTTATAGTCTTTAGGAAAACCTTGTAGATTATAAAATTCTCTTGGTGTCAATTTTCTCATTCTCCAACCATCGACATCTACAAATGTTCCTGTGAGACGTTGTATCTTATGATAGCTTGTATTTAATGTTCTGGAATACTCCGAGTCTTCATTAACAACGTAAGGTCTTCCATCGTCAACTTTATAAATATAACTCTTTAGCAAATGGTCTGAGAGAGTATATTTGGGATCTACTTTTTTCTCCAAAAAACCCTTTAGTGATTTTACTCTTCCAGTAGGTTCGGGAAACTCAAAAAGACCATCATCTATATCTTTACGGATGCCAATTATATAAACCCTCTCTCTATTTTGAGGTATTCCAAAGTCTCGACTATTAAGAACTTTAGCATAAATAGTATACCCTACTATTTCTTTCATATAATTCATTAAACCATCGAAGGTCTTTCCCTTGTCATGTGAAAGTAAACCCTTAACGTTTTCAGCAATGAAGGCTTTGGGTTTTTTATCCATAACAATATTAAGGGCATCATAAACCAGTGATGATCTGGTGCCATCTTCAAGGCCTTTTCTTGTTCCAATAGAAGATAAATCCTGGCAAGGAAAACCGAAGGTAATAATATCTACGTAGGGGAGTTTTGAAGATTCTAGTTTAGTAACGTCCTCTAGAGTCAAAATTCCAAAATTATTTTCATATGTTTTTCTTGCGAAAGGATCTATTTCACAAGCATAAAGACATTTGCCACCATTATTACTTAGTCCAATATGGAAACCACCTATTCCAGAAAAAAGATCAGCAAATGTGAATAAATGTGACGTTTGATTTTTTTGCATTTTTCACCTCGTAAATAAAAACTATATCAGTTTTTATTGATTTTGTTAATTTTTTGAGTGCTAAGAATAATAATATTTCATTTTTGATAAAAGCTTAAAACAGGGCCTTTCAACTGAATAGTTTTTCCAGTCCCTCTTGATTGTCTTGTCCAAGCAAAACCTGTACCAAATCCGGATTTTTTTCCCATCAGAAATCTTTTATAATCCTCAAATGAAAATGGTTTATCGTTACAAATTATAGTGTTTACAATTTGATCTTCGCTTGTACCAGTATGATGTTTTCCCAATAGTGCCCATTCCCAAAGAATTAATTTTTTGGGTTCTAATGATCTCTTAAAATGTTCCTTTTCTGTTGGTAAAAAATTTTTTGCAGATCCCTCATTTTGATGTTTATAGAATAGGTCTATTGTTCTAGAATCTTGAATTCCTAGAACATCTATAAATGTTTTCGCTGGATATTCATGAAAACTTACTTGATTTTTAGTGCTCTGCTTAGCAGATATTTTAATTTTTTTTTGAGCGCCATTATTAAATTTAATATTTAGAATCAGATCTGTTTTTGCAGATCCACCGGACGAGAGGGGTGGTATGTTTGTTGTAGAATTTATTCTGGAAATATCGGTCTTGTTTATATTCAAAAAATGAAATAAATTGTTAACCGCTGAATGATTGCTCGAACGAAATTTATCGAACTCATCTCTTAATGTTTCCTCATATTTTAAACCTCTATGAGAATCGCTTCTTCC
The DNA here is from genome assembly GCA_020720455.1 of Bdellovibrio sp. Taxonomy (GTDB): domain Bacteria; phylum Bdellovibrionota; class Bacteriovoracia; order Bacteriovoracales; family Bacteriovoracaceae; genus DYOQ01. The sequence goes on along the minus strand of DYOQ01000033.1, from coordinate 31,155 downwards.
TGAAACACTTGTATTACTCATATTTTTTAATAATCAAATAAATCATCAGTAGTTTTTGCTTTTTGGGCTACTTCCGATTTTATATATCTTGGATTTTGAGGTGCTTTTGATTGAACACTTCCCAAAGGAATTGGACTTTCTAGCTGTATAGGTTCTCCCTCAAATATAACAGTAAATTTACCCTTCTCTGTTAGATGAGGTATAATTTCTCGAACCTTGGCATAATATGTAACTGCAGAGATTGGTTTTTTTTGATATAAGTATATGAATTTAATTTGAGAGACTCGATCTGTTGCAATTTTAATTGGTTCCCATTTTTTTTCGTTTAAAAAGACATCATTAAAATTTTTTTCTGATGCTGAAACAATAATTGAATCGCATTTGTCTCTTCTTGTTTCTAAATAATCATTATTAATAATTGCATTTTTTTCCATACCCTATATTTTATTTTTAATTTTTGATATTAGATATTTAGGCAAAATTTTCCTTGCCTTGAACTTCTTCCCAACCCAAAATAAAAAAGCCCAGTATAAAACTAGACAATTTCAATAATCTATATCATGAAAAAATTCCAGATTAAATTGGCGGAGGACACAGGATTCGAACCTGCGGACCTGTTACGGTCAACGGTTTTCAAGACCGCCGCTTTAAACCACTCAGCCAATCCTCCGCAAATGTATTTAATTTTATATAAATTAATGGTCTTTTTGACAATATTAATTTTTTTTAATTAACGAAATGCCACCCATATATGAAACCAAAGCCCCCGGTACTGTTATAGTACCGTCTTCATTCTGATAATTTTCTAAGATAGCAACAAGTGTTCTGCCAACTGCCAACCCCGATCCATTAAGCGTATGAGCAAACTGAGGTTTTCCATCTTCCCCTCTAAATCTAATAGACGCTCTTCTGGCCTGAAAATCACCACAGTTTGAAATCGATGAAATTTCTCGATACTTATTCTGCCCAGGAAGCCAAACTTCTAAATCAACGCATTTTTTTGCACCAAACCCCATATCACCAGTACAGAGCAACATCGCTCTATATGGTAGTTTCAAAGCCTCTAATATTGAGCAGGCCCTTGAAATCATCTCTTGATGCGCTTTTTCAGACTCATCAGGATGAACGATGTTTACTAACTCGACTTTATTAAACTGATGAAGCCTAATTAAACCACGAGTATCTTTCCCATGTGAGCCCGCTTCACTTCTAAAGCAAGGAGTATATGCGCAATACTTAAGTGAGAACTCATCCCTAGAAAAGATTTCACCATTTTTAAGATTAGTTAGAGGTACTTCTGCTGTTGGAATAAGGTACCAATCAGTTCCCTGTAACTTAAAAAGGTCCTCTTCAAACTTTGGTAACTGGCCTGTACCATAAAGCGTATTACTATTTACAATGTATGGGGGCAAAATTTCTTCGTAACCATTTTTTGTATGCTCATCTAGCATGAAATTAATTAGCGCTCGCTCTAAACGTGCCAATAATTTTTTATACACTACAAATCTTGCACCCGTTAGCTTTGCCCCTCGTTCAAAATCCAACATGTCCAATTGTTCACCTAAATCAATATGATCTTTCGGTGAAAAATTAAAATTTCTTTTGTGTCCCCAATTTTTAATCTCTACGTTTTGATGTTCATCTGTACCATCTGGTACAGACGAGTCGGGGAGGTTTGGAATGCGAGATAAAATATTTTTAATCTCTTCTTCAACTAACGGTATAGCACTGTTTTTTTCTTCAATCTCGCTCTTAATTTCTGCTACAGCTTTCATAATGACAGAAGCATCACCACCACTTTTTTTAATGGAACCAACCTCTTTTGACTTAGCATTAACCTCGGCCCTTTTTCCCTCTACATACTGGAGAAGCTCCCTTCTTTTATTATTTTTTGATACTAACTCATTGACAACAGCTGCATCTATTTTACGTCTCTCTAATTGTTTTTTAAAACCATCTAAATCCTGTTCGATTTTTTTTAGATCATGCATTTTAATTATCCTATTTAAGTTGTTTTATCATCTCTTGAATCTGCGCCTTCTCTGGTGTCGTTGGATCTAACGTTAAATAATTTTCATAAAACTCAATTGCAAGAACAGATTGTCCCATCTCTTGATACAACTTACCCAACTCCTTATATATCATAAATCTAGAAGGATCTAGCTTCAAGGCTTTTTCATAAAGCTCTTTCGCAACATCATGAAACCCTTCTCGGTACCTTATACTAGCGAGTGCCACTAAGCTATCTGTATGATCCAAATTATTAGATATTGCTTTTTCAAAGTTTGCAACAGCATTCTTATAATCACTCATTTTTAAATAAACCGATCCAAGAGCGTAATAACCTTCAAAACTTTTCGGATTATGATATACTTCATATTTGGCCTCAAGAAGTGCCAGATCCGAAATTTCTGCATTCACAAAAATCATTCCTAACAAACTATCTATAAACTCATTTAAATATTTTTCATCACCATATAACTCTTTAGATATTTTCCCCTTAATTAAAATTTTTGCAAATGTGTTCTTAAAAAAATCGTTTATCCCATGATCAACTATCTTTTTTAATGCGGAGTCAAGCTCAACACCAAAAACTTCTTTTAGTAACAAATCATGAGACTGCTTGTCTTGGGGGGAAACAATGGTTACCAACTGCTCCTTATAATCTTCAATTGATTTTTTTGCGCTAGCAATAACGTCTGGCTTAACTGCTGTTAAATATCTCTTAACTGTGCCACTAACAATAGCTGGGGTAATCGTAACAATCGTATAGATTTTAGAAATAAGCGCATGAACATCTGGATATGTCATTATCCTTTCAGTCACAGCATCCAACTCTACTAACGCTTTTTCATATTTCTTATTAAGAAATAAGTATGTCGCAAGATCCATTCTAATATTAACGTTACCAGGGTTAACCAAGATATAACCGTTAGAATATGTTATAACATCATCTACGAGACCTTCTCTCTTCGATATGCCAACCATAAATTCATAAAATGAAATATCTTTTATTTCAGAAAGCTCGATTTTATTTTTCAACTCTTTAAAATTATCCATCTGTTGATCTCGATAATAATACATCGCCAGGTCGGCCAACAACTTTGGCTCATCAGGATATTGTTGAAGCAAATCCCTCACATAACCTGCCGCAACCTTTATTCCCTGTAGTTCATAAAGTATTTTTGCATAAAGAGAATGATATGCAATATTTGATGGATCAAGATTCATAGATTTTTGCAACATCCACATACTCTGCTTAAACATATTTTGATCATAATAAATTTTTGCTAATGAAAAATAATCTTCATCAGATAAAGGATTTAAGTCAATGCTGGAATTCAACTCTTTTATCATCATGTGAAGATATTTTTTACCAAGAGCTTCATAATACTTAGCACAAGCTGAATGAAAATCAGCCTCATCCCACATTGGTGATTCTCTGACAATTGCATCTGCCTCTTTAAGCATCATAGCACCAACATTTGCTCTAATCATTTTTGACATGATCTGAATTTTAAACCAACCGTTGTCCTTAATACCTTCCAACTGAGCAACAGCAGCTTTATAAAACCCTCTAGTAATTTGGATATCAGCAAGTTGGAGATTAGCTAAAACACTATCAGGAAGCAAATCAACCGCCTCTATTGCTGCATAGAGTGCCTCTCTATATTTTAATCTACGCTTAAATCTTTGAGACTTTTCAACAATTCTATATACTTTACTTTGGAGAATCAACCTATCTACAACATCTTTCCCACCTAGCTCAAAGTTTGATATCTTGGCCCGAAGCCTATCACTATTATGTATTTTAAGAGCTTCATTAAATTTCAAAGCTGCAGATTTCATCTTTTTATCAATGGCAAGCTTGATTCCAACAATTTCAATAAACTCCGAATAATAAACAGGGGAACGTTCAAACTGTAGCAACTGAACTATTTCCAAAATTTTTTCTGTATTTTGCATATCTTTTTGCTCTACAAGAAAATGAGCATATCTTAGTAGCGGCCCGACTCGATCTTTATATAACGTTGCAGCTTTAACTAATTCTTCGTTGGCCTCTTTTTCTTTTCCTACGGCCGTAAGATATTTATATGTCGCTACATATACTTCCTCTGGTTTTTTTACCCCCTGAGATGTTGGATATATCTTATTAAAAATATTCTTTGCTTTTTCTTCTTGTTCTAAATTTAGTTCAACTAACACTTGAAGATAATAAGCAAAAAACTTATACATCAAATCATTCGACTGATATGCCGTGCTGTCTTTTGCGAGCATGCTAAAGCTTTCTAATACCGTATGTGCCGTACTATATTTCTTAAGCTTTATATAAAAAATCGCTTTCCCTAGAGCGGCCCTAACGTCTGTTAAGGTTTTTCCTTTTGCTAATTCTATTAATTGATAGAGAACAGTTCCTGCGCGTGCTCGGGAACTATCAACCTTACCAATTGTTCCTTTGTTCTTATTAACAAATTTGTCATTTTCAACATTATCAAATATCTCTGCGTACGTGAGTATTAAACTGGAAAGTGCTTTACTTAGTAAGTATTGAGTTTTACCTTCACTGATTTCTTCTACATGTTTTTTATTTTCATATGATTGCTTAAAAAAAACTGCTGCTTGAAGTTTATCAAAATATCGACCATTAGCATAAAGCTTATCCCCCTTTTCATAAGCAACTTTTGCTATCTCCTCGTTCTCAATCTCTTTAATAATAGGGTATGATATTTTGGCATACAATGGTTTTTTTATCTCATCTTTTTCCTCAAGCTGAAAATAAAAATAAGTCACCAGAAGAATAAGTGACGCCATCACCAAAAAGTTTCTTTTTTTAGATTTTTCTTCTTTCTTCTTTTTTTGATCTTTTATCGCTTGGTCTAAAATTTTCTGCTCATAATGCTCTACCTTTTTTTGTAAAACAGGTAAATGTTCACTCAAGTTTACTTGTTCAGTTTTCTCAAACCTATCAACAGTATTATCGATAGAAACTACCTCACTCGAAACTGGCGCAGAAACTTCAACTTCAACCTTGACGTTTTCTGATTCTACCGGCCGAGCAGTTTCAACAATAGGATTTATTCTTGTCTTTTCAAACTCTGTTACTGTTTGCAGCTTGATCGCCACATGTTTTTTAGTTTCAGATTTTTTAATTACCCCTTTTTTGTTTTTAAATGAATCAAGGATACTTTTTTTAATCTTTTCCTCGTCATACTCTCTTAGTAGTTTCTCGTGATCAACAATGTCCACATTGTGAATACTGTCATCAATGTCAAACTTAAACTCTTTGTGTAAATCTTTTTTTCTATCATGTTCTAATTTTTCTAACTCATCGAGAATGCTACTTGAATCATTAATAAAAATTTTTGATAATTCTGGAGCATCATAATCACCAATCAAAAACCACGTACCCTCAGGATACTCTTGAAACTGCTCTTTGCCGCTAATATGATTTCTTTTATAAAGCTCCAAAATCTGAACAACCGAAAAAGGGCCGATGATTTTTTCTTCGCTTAATTTTACTCTATACTGTTTAGGCATCTTGATCCATTATATTACCACGCAATCTGGATAATACCCCCGATAAGAATTATTAATGCCAGAAGACCTAAACCAAAATATTCTTTATACCGCTTCCTTACACCGCTCTCTCCACCTTGATCACAGCACTGACAAGGCCCACTTTTCTCAAAAACTATCGTATCACTCAAAGATAAATTATATATACCGTAATTTAAAACAAACGATGAAATCACAACTATCGCTGCCAAAAAAATCGCACCAGTCGAAATGTGTCGAATGATAATATTAAGCTTGGTTGAGAAACTAATTGTTAATGGTAAGGACGATAGGGCCGCAACAAAAAAAAGATAAATTCCTTTTAGAAAAAAGGTTGTTTTATGTCCTTCCTTAAAGAAACTATCGTGCATTGAAAAATATAGATGTCCCATTAATGGCAAAACATTACCACTAAGTAATACAAACAACATTGTATTATCTAAAGAACTTCTTTCAACCAAGAAATAAATCATGATAAATGAAGCACTATTGGCCAAAACCACCGTCCCTAATTTTTGCCAATCTTTGATTGTTAAGCTTAGGAGTGCCGTCGTGACTGAGTTGAAAATAATTATTGCCGAGATTAAATATTTTATAATTAAAACATATTCCGCTGGTAGCTTCTCAATTAATCCAAACAAAACCGAAGCAATGCTCGCCACCGTTGCTAGCATTGGCAAAAACACAAAACAAACAACATCTTTATAAGAAACCTTTTTAATTGTCCCCAGAAAATCGCTGCTAAAGAGAACAAACACTGCACGAGTAAGAAAATATAGGACGAATAGAACCACCGACAAAGCATACACTTTTTTGCTTTCAACAATAATTGCGTCGCCAAACTGCAACGAGTTGGTTGCAACATAAAATGCATATATCGCAAACAACAATAACACATCATAAAGTGTTGTCAGAATATAGAACTTCAACAGCTGAACAACACTCCCTGCTTTAACTTCACTACTCATTGCCATGCTGAAAAATGAAATACCGGCCAGAAGCTGTAACGATACAAACAATCTTATAAAATCAGTTACGTTTAAAACATAGATCGAAAGCAATAGTATAATAAAAGTAGTAAAATGTTTTACAAAACTTTCTTTTGTACTTAGCAGAAAAACAACCACATAAATCATTACAAGAACTGCTTCTCTTAAATATTCACCTAGGAAACAATGTGCCAATATATCAATCAACTTTTTTCACTCCTTATTTAACAATTATCATTCCGACTGGGTAACAAGAAAGGCGTACACATAAAAATCACCGCAAGAATTGTCCCATATAGGCAATTAAATTTGAATATTTCTATCGTAAAAACTAGTGACGCAAGAAATATCCCAAGAGGTGGAAAACCTTTTAGATTCCATCTTATTATCCTTTCCATCAACTCCAATAACGATCTGTTGCCACTTACTTTATGAACAATTTTCCCTGAGCTTTCTGCTGTTCCAATGAAATAAGAACTCAACCCTGCCATCATATACAAACATACACCGACAATAAATCCACTTCCTTGTCCACCACCAACTACATTAACTTTCCATACACCAACAAGCGCCACTAAATAGAAAATCGAACATAATAACATTCGTTTCGCTCTGATGTTATTTTCAAAATATCCGTAGGCCAATTGAATTATCATCAAAATTATGAAAAGACCTAAAACAAATTCAGTAAATGGAAGTAGATATACAGCGTACCTGCTCGTCACAGTGAAAACAAACATAAGTAACACTGGAAAATATAACATCTCGAGAAAAAATGTTCTTCCAGTTGTTAGCTCAAACGATACGCTATCCCTATGCTCAGAATACTGATGAGAAAGGAGTATCCCTCTCAACGAGGCTGCCAACACTAATCCGACAAAAAGAATTGCACCAACAATCGCCCGAAGAGAAATATCGCTTCTAGATTTATCAACAATGAAAATGTATGTGAAACTAACAAAAGTCAGCGAAGTAAGTATCACATACCAAAAACCAACCTTTCTTTTAATATACATCGTTTCCATAATAAACATTGGAATAATCATTAACTCTAATGCCACAACTAATATAACGATATTTTTTTCTAAGGTAATAACATTTACTAAAAACTGCGCTGTCATCATAGACAAAACATACTTGAAAACATTTATCTCACTGACTCGATTAAGCGTAAGCATATAACAAATTCCAGCAATTCCATTATATATTACAAAAAACTTAGCTGCTTTTGTAAAATGAAAACCGTTTAACAGCTCCATGCCAAACTCAAGGTTTACAAACAACTTATCATCAGCATAGAAAACCATAAGAAATGAAGCCAAAAGATAAATAATCGTTCCAAGCCATGCAATCTCTTTTATACTCTTTAAGCAGTCTCTCACATAAATTATTGCTACTGCCAAAACTGCCATAATAATTATTTGAATGAATGAAATGTACTCTATTAGACTCAAGCCGTTCCCTCTTGAAAGCAAATAACGATATAACCCAACACCAAAACAACCACCATCAGGAATTTTAATATAGCTCCTGCAAGTGATCTCTGACATGCAAAATCGTATGCATACAAACAAACAGTGCCACAATATTCAACTAGTGAAGTTACCTTAGTACAAACAATGTTTACACAATTCTTCACAATTTTAGCGACCAGGATAGATAGATTCTCTAGCTTGCTTAACAAATAATGCCGCCAGAACACATACGGATCATCAATGACACTCAGAGGAAGTTTTTTCACCAGCCTAAAAACAAAATCACTCTTAGTGTTTTTATTCGACACATGGGTCAAGTAATACGTAACCATAATAATAAACGACACCAGAACAAACAGAACAACCATTATTATGTAAATCAAGTGATTTCCGTATGGAAATGTCAAATCAATTCCACTAGACTTTAGCAAGACGGATTGCATAACTCTTGGCCGTGATGTAATGAAATCGGGGAGCACCAGTGAATTCCCAGCAATAACAATAAATAAAAGAAGTGTTCCTATATACATTTTTATTAAGATGTCATCCTTGTGTGACTTCCACTTAGTAAAAAATTCACTCAAAACATTTGTATCTTTGTAGATTATTAATTTATTGAGAACTACTTTTGCAATTGCTATATATACACACACCACAACAACCAAAACAAGAAGCAACCCGACATCTGATATTTTTTTAGAGTTTATAAGTGTCCACAAATAATCTACCGTTGTAAAAAACCCACCCATGCCTGGAAAATCTACTACTGACATTAACGAAACAACTATCATCCAAAAAATTATCCCATCACTCCTCATTTTAATTTTTTCAAGAACTGTTCCTCTTTGCTTAATAGATGTATAATTCCAAAGTAAGAAAACCCCTAAAAGAACAACCAGTGAACCAATGTGAAAAATGTAAAAAACAAATGCATATTGGGCAATGCCAACAAAAACACCAACCGTTGTGACAATGAAATAACTTGTTACAACTTTAATAAACATATTCAAACTATTCGATTCACGAATAGCAGAAATAGCATATATTATTGCCAAAACAATTAGTGGAATATGAACGATTGCGCCACTTGCGACTATCCCACCAGTTGCACGAATAAGCCTATCCATGATAATCAAACTTAACGTTGATGAGCTTAAGAGTAGTGTCATTTGTAATACACACCGTTCACTAAAAATTTTTTCGTCTGTATTAAATCTAAATTTATTAAGACCGTGATAAAGAGCAACCAACATTAAAACAGTGATCGGAATAGTTAAATCATGTCCATTGACCGCATTAGAGAATGATGCCAAAGCACTTAGCGATAATCCTCCCGCCATATTAAAAATCCAAACTAAAGATATAAACACAGCAAACCTTGGTAGAAAATCTTGTCCGAGGCGGTAAACAGAGCTTCCACATTGTTTTTGTAAAGTGTTATCAAATTCTTTCGTGCTAAAATAAACGTGAGAGACCACCCAAATCAACATCTCCAGTCCAGCAAACATCACCAGCAAATTATCTACGCATCCTATAACGCAAACGATTATGAGGCTGACGATGGCAACAAAAAAACAAGTGCTTGTTGCAGCTTTGCTTAAAGATGATATTTTTTTAAATGGCCACAAGATAAGCAACAACATGCTCAACAAAAAAACCATAAACAAGATTGTCGTTTCACTAAGAGCTACATTTACAATAAAACCAAATGGGCACCAATTTAATGTATAAATATTATTCATCATAACAACCAGTCATTACATCAACATTATTAAGATAATCTTTTGATCTCACAACTTTAATTTTATTGGCAACCATTAAAACGATGGCACTATTCACTGTGCCCAAAATTGCCAACATCACCGCAAAAAAAATCACCTCCTCTTTGTTGTGACTATTATTCGTAGTAATAAACAAAATGCTGAAAATAGTATTTGATAAAAAAATTGATATTGACTGAACAACAATGTTTGATTTGAGTTTAAGTAATATCGAAGATAATAAAAGAGATAATACTAATAACTTGGTGATAATCATTTAGCGCCACCCTCATTTATTGTTCTTTTATACACACCAACCAACACCAACAAGACAGACAAAATACTGGTACTTATTATTGCAAGCATATCACGATATTTAATTAAAACATTTTGCACGTCTATTATTCTAATTGTCTCGTTCGTTATTACAGACAGAGGGTCAAGCTGAGTATTGTCTGTAATAAATGTTGATGATCCCCAAAATAAAATGGCCGTCAAAAAAACAATCCACAACGATACAACAGGGCCTCCATCTCCAAGAACTGTCATTTTTTTTGTCGTATTCACCATAAGTGAAATTATAAAAACTGCATAAACTGCTAACAAAATTTGAATATAGGCCCACCCAATTATTGTCGGGACAGTCTTGTAAACAACAACTAATAAAAGAAAAAACGCGACAAACATGATAGTAGCAAACTGTTTTTTATCGCTAACAACATAAGCAACAGCTAGTGATAATACTAGTAGTGATGACGATATAATTGTTATCATGTCTCCATCATCCTCCGCATCTAACCAATAAAACAACTGTCGCAAAAACAACCACTGCTGGGATTAAGCAAAACTTGAACAATAATTCGTTTGTCATAAGATGCTTCATCTTTGGAAAAAATTTATAAAGACTTGTTACTACCATACTAACAATAACTGCTTTCAATACTAACGCTATTGTCATAACAACTTCTGCCACCAACGTTCGTTTACTAATATATTGCTCAAACAACATAGGCAATTCTGTTCCACCCAAAAATAAAAATATAAATATGATTATTAGAACCAGCAAAGAAATATTCCTTGCTAAACTTTGTAACGAATATTCAAAACAAGTTTCTGAATGTGAAATAATACCCATTGAGTGAATAACATAGCTATCTTTTATAAAAACAGTGTCGATAACGACGATAGCGGTTATTATAAAAATCCCCGCAACAACCAGTAATAGTGGATAGGCAATCCATATCGTTGATATTTGAGGCCACAAAGACATTGTTAAATTTACAATTATAAAAATCATGTATGAATAACCAAAACCAATCGAACTCTTTAACGTATTCTGGGCACTATTTTGTCTACAGCTAAATATACCCATCACTATATAAACCAGGAGGCCAAGATATAGATATCCAACAGACTCAAACATATTTACATTTTTACTGGCCATGCTTAAATTAACAAGATACTCCCCAATCTCCATCTCCTCAAAAATTGGGATGGTCAAAAAAGAGATTATTGGAAAAAACAAAACAGTAATAAATCTTAAAAAATTAAGAGGGAGATAAAGCTGAGAAAAGAAAATCTTTATAAGTTTTTGAAGTCTAAAAAATGTACTCTGGATATTATTAACTCTGGAACTTCCACCATATATCCCCTTTGCAGTTATCAAATTTTTACTGAATGAGACCAAGATAGAAATCATGATCAAAAATATTAAATTAAATACTATTTTTGCAAAAAGAGTAGTGCTTACGGCCAAGGTAAATCCTTTGTTACTATTCTTCTGACAATAAATATATTTATTAACAATGTGATAAGCGGTATCGCCAAATTATAAATATCAATCTGGCCTCTTCCGTTTACTGTCCACACGAGTACAACAACGAAACTTAATGAAACATTTGCAAATAGTAGCATAAAAATATACAAACCATTCTCACCTAGAATATTAAATTTTTCTGCGTACTCTTTTGCAAAGTGGATTCCTGATGATTTATGTTTTGACTTAAAATATGTGATAAGTGTAAACAAAAATAACGGAATAAATATGATCGCTAAAAGAACCAAATCAATGTTCACATCAAGCGCCATATTTTTCTTCCTCCATGAAAAGAAAAAATCATCTCAAGACCTAGTTATTTTACAATTAACTATCTGATAATTATACTAGCACTCTCAACAAACATTGATAAGCTATTCCAGTAGACTCCTAGTAAAACAATTGGAATGGATAGGCCTAATATAACCGCTTGATTTAGTTTACTAAACCCTATAATTGCTTCAGTTGATTCTGGCGCACCAAACACCATCACTCTTACAATTCTCATGTAATAGTAAAGAGAGACCAAGGAGTTTAAAACTGCAACGATAGCTAAAACGTAATATTTTTTCGTAATAAGTGCATACAGTATATTAAACTTAGCAATAAACCCTGCAAAAGGAGGAAGTCCTGCTAAAGAAAAAAGGGCAATCGACATCAATATGGCCATCAATGGATATCTTGAAGCAAGTCCAGAAAATCTTTCCATGTGATCATTACCATTCATATCTGAAATATGTGATAGGACGTAAAAAGCAACTGCTGTCATAAAAAGATAGACAACAGCATAAAAACTAATGGCCTGCACCCCAACTTCACTTATTACAACTGCACCAAGCATCATTACCCCTGCATGCGAGATCGAAGAGTATGCAAGAAGTCTTTTAATAGATCGCTGTTTAACAGCTGCCACATTTCCAACTGTCATCGTAAGCGCTGCTAGCAAACTTAAAACGCCAATCCACGTATGCTGAAGAATTCCTCCATCTACATTAAAGAAAATAAACGTTATTCTTACTAGCGCAGCAATACCTGCCATTTTAGGAACAATAGAAAAAAATGTTGTCGTTGGAATTGGTGATCCCTCATATACATCTGGGGCCCACATGTGAAACGGCACCGCTGCAATCTTATATCCAATGCCTACAAAGAAAAGCATAAATGCTGGAAGCAAGATTAACAATTTTTCTGTGCTATATTCAGAAATGTATGAACCAATCCCTGCAAACTCGAGTGTGCCAACAAGGCCATAAATATGGCTCATTCCATAAAGCATCATTCCGGCGGTTATACCTCCATATAGAGCGTATTTTAATCCTCCTTCAGCACTTAATTCATTTCTCTTCATCATAGATGCTGCAACATAAGAAAGAATCGAAAGAGTCTCAATTCCTAAATAAAACGTCAGCATGTTATTAGCAGATGCAAGCAACATCCCTCCAACAGCTATTCCAACAGTCATAATGAGAAACTCTGCCTTTAAACTTTTATAAATATCTTTTGAGCTATAGCTAAGAAAAATCGCAACCATTGTTCCAACAACAATCAAGAGCTTCATTAAAGAGCTAAAAGGATCAATTATCAGAGCGTCAAAAAAAATAGTTTTTGCTGGATTCGAGATCGTACCAAGAAGAGAGATGGCCGCAAACCCTAGCCCTATAAACGAAACTATGTATGATACCATTTTGGGACAGTTTTTTATGAAAGCTTCTGTTGCTAATAAAAGCAACATTGTACCTATCACCAAAAGCTCAGGCATATACGCGATAAGATCGGAAATATAATTTACGTTCATAAGCTTTACCTCAATCTCTTAAAAAGAACCTAACAGTCGTACCAAGTCTCCAACTGAAGCTTTCATCATATCCAGCACAGGCGTTGGATAAATTCCAAATAAAATTACAGCAACACAAAGAGGTAACATGTAAAAAATCTCTCTACCGTTCATGTCTGTATAACCTTTTACGGAATCAATAACTTCACCATAGAACATTCTTTTGAACATCCAAAGAAGATAAGCTGCTCCAATCAAAAGACCAATCACTGCCAGGACAGTTATAGTTGTGTACACTTTATACATTCCAATGAAAATCAAAGCTTCAGAAATAAATCCTGAAAGTCCTGGAAGTCCCATTGATGCAAACATTGCAATAATAAAAACCACTGTATACTTTGGAAGTTGTGTATAGAGACCTCCAAAACCTTTTGTGCCATCTGGTCTCACAATCCACCTGTGGTGAGATCTTTCATATAAAATACCAACCAAAAGGAACATCATCGCTGTTGATGTACCATGGTTAAACATTTGAAGAACTGCTCCATTCATTCCCTGAATAGTCATTGCTGACATTCCAAGCATAACAAAACCCATGTGTGAAACAGATGAGTAAGCGATCAGTTTTTTCATATCATTTTGGGCCATAGCACAAAGCGCACCATAAATAACGTTTATAAGTCCAAGAACTGCTATTGCTGTCGCAAAATAGACTGTAGATTCAGGAAAAATTGGGAATGAAATTCTAAGAAAACCATATGTACCCATTTTAAGCAAAACACCCGCTAGTATAACCGATACCGCCGTAGGGGCCTGAACGTGTGCATGTGGTAACCATGTATGAAATGGAAACACCGGAACCTTGATAGCAAAACCAATAAACATGAAAATAAAAAATAGATGATTAAACGGCAGCTCATACCCAAAAATCGGAACAGTCAAATGTCTAAATTGACCACCCTTTAATCCGATCAAATCAAATGAACCAAGTCCAGTTGTTGGATCACTTGTAACATAGTAAAGAGCGACCATACCAACTAACATCAGTATCGAACCAAAAAATGTATATAGAAAAAATTTAACTGCTGCGTACTCTTTGTTTTCTCCACCCCAAATACCGATAAGAAAAAACATTGGTATCAACATGACTTCCCAAAAAACATAAAAAAGGAAAAAATCTAGTGACATAAAAACGCCATTTACACTTGCTTGAAGCATTAAGAAAAGAGCGAAGTATGCCCGAACAGACTTGGTAATTGTCCACGAGCTTAATATACAAATGAAAAACAACAAGCTCGTTAACAAAATCATCGGAAGTGATAGGCCATCGACCCCAAGATAATAGAATATATTAAACTGTTCAATCCAAGGTACTCTTTCCATCAGATGTGGCTGAATACCAGATATCGTGTTATCAAAATTCATGTAAAGGATTCCACTCAACACCATCGTAACAATGGTATTAACCAAGGAAAAATATCTTACGATCTGATCTTTCCCTTTTGGAATTAACAACACACCAACCAAACCAATAACCGGCATCCAAAGAATCCAACTTAACAAACCGTGCACGGTACACTCTCCTTAATAACTGTTAATCGTTAAACTATTAAATTCCACCGTATAACAATGTGGCAATGTAACCTGCCACAACTACAATCGCTATAATAAAATAGAGCTGAACCTTACCAGACTGAACCACCTTTAATAAAGATGATCCCCCTTTAACTGTAAAACCAGTGAAGTCAACTCCAAGATCAATAACCGAATCATCAAACCTTTTTGCTATTTTAAAGCAAACCTTATTAACTTTTTCCCATCCATCGACAACATATCTGTCATAAATTCCCATATCAAAAAAAGCTATAAGATTATTCAATCCGAACAGAACTTTTTGGATAAGAATGTCGATATAAAAATAATCAAAATAATACTTATTTCTAAGTGCTTTATAATAACCAGGAACTCTGTTCACAAAGAAATCTGGCGAAAACCTTTTCTTATAATACACAGAATATGAAAGAAAAATTCCAGAGAAAGCTATAATGATCGACATGATTGCTCCCCAACCATGAACAGCATGTGAATGGTGCGCTTGATGTTCGTCCATTCCATGGTTTGGATCATAATGCCCATGCCTTAACTCAAGTTCCGGTTTTACATCTTCAAATGCAAAAAGTTGTTTTTTATGTTCTAAATAATTTTTTCCATCAGGTTTTTCAATCAATGTTTGGAACCACTCATAACCGTGATCTTTAGGGAAGACCTTAACAAAACCTTGTCCAGTTAAAGAACCTGAAAAGAAAATTCCAAGCGTAAATGTTGCAAGAATGATTAGTGGAACATTTCTAGTTATAGATAAATGCTCCTGATGCGTATGATGATATAAATCTTTATCTTTTGGCTCACCAAAGAACGTTAGGAACATCATTCTAAACATGTAAAACGCAGTTAAGAACGCAGCCGAAAATCCTAAAATTGCTACCGGTATAAATGTTCCAGACTCAGTTGCTCTAAGTAGAGCATCTCCAAGAATTCTGTCTTTAGAGACAAACCCCGAGAAAAAAGGAACTCCTGATATCGCAAAAGTACAAAACAACATGACCATAAACGTAATCGGCATTTTTTTTCTTAATCCACCCATTCTTGTCATCTCTTGGACATGTGAATGAGTGTGGTGATCGTGAAGCTCATGAATAATTGATCCGCACGATAAGAATAAAGCAGCTTTGAAAATTGCATGTGCAATTAAATGCATAAATGCTGCATTCCATGCACCAACTCCAATTCCTAGAACCATGTATCCTAACTGAGAAATCGTTGAATAGGCCATAACCGCTTTAATATCTGTTTGAACAAGGGCCATAGTTGCAGCACCAAAAGCTGTAATAGCTCCAACATAAGCAACAATTGTTGTTAATCCACCAGCATCAAGTAGTGGATAAATTCTAAGTGATAAATAAACACCTGCAGAAACCATTGTTGCAGCATGGATTAGAGCAGAACACGGAGTTGGGCCCCACATCGCATCTGGCAACCAGACCTGAAGCGGAAACTGAGCTGATTTACCAACTGTTCCCATGAAAATTGCAAGACCTGCAAATGTAACAAGTGGCATTCCAAGGGCCGTAATACCATTGAACTCGCCCAAATGAATCGCTTTATATATATCAACATACGTAACACTTCCAATCGTTGTCCAGATTGACAAAATTCCAAGAAGAAAAAATACATCGCCCATTCTTGTTGTCATGAAAGCCTTAAGAGAGGCAACACCTGCACCTTCTGCTTTGACATAAAACCCAATAAGAGAATACGAACAAAAACCCATGATTTCCCAAAATACAAACAATGAGAAAAGGTTATCAGAGAGTACTAGTCCAATCATCGCAGAAATAAACAAAGACATGTAAACAAAGAAATGGCCAACTCTTTTATCTTCTTTCATATAAAAAATTGAGAAGACATGAATTAATGAACCAACACCAGTAACCATCAACATCATTACTGCTGACATATTATCAAAGTAGATTCCCATATTAACTACAAACTCTTGTGTCTCTGAGCTAATATCAAACCATGTGAAATATTTATGAATGTAGTAGTTTGTTGCATATTTACCAAAAACAAAGTCGAAAAAAACTCTTAGCGAAAACAAAAAAGAACCAATAATTGCAGCAGTACTAATTCCAACCGCTAATTTTTGTGATTTGCTAACAACAAACGCTCCAATAACAAAAGCAAAAAATGGGAGCAAAATTATCGGTGCAATGCTTGTAATTGTGTAATCCATAACTCTTCCGCCTCTACCTAATTTTTTAACAATACTGCATCATCTATATGCGCAGTCTCTTTAATTTGGAAAAACCTAATAACAATGGCCAAACCAACGGCCGCTTCTGCTGCTGCGACAACAATTATAAAAAGTGAAAAAACATGGCCATCTAAATTCCCAACTGAGTATTTTGAATAGGCAACAAAGTTTAGAGCAGCTGCATTTAGTATAAGTTCTATTCCTAACAATATTGCAATTATATTTTTTCTAGCTATCATTACTAGAATACCAGTAGCAAACAGAATGAGTCCTATTACCAAATATGAAAATAATCCTATTTCAAACATTACTCATCTCCTAGTTTAACTGGTCTCGCAATTATCGCAGCACCAACCAAAGCACCAAGCAATAGTATCGATGATATCTCAAATGCAAGAACATGTTTTGTTACAAGCAGTGTTCCAATTTTACTCACTGTTTGTTCAACACTGTTTTCCATATTTAATTGATTTTCTGTCGTTGTATTAATGACAGCATTGTAAATAAGTTTCCCAGTTACAATTGCCATAAATAGAGAAGTTAATCCACCAATAACGTATGTTTTAAGACTTCCCATTCCAGGATCTTTTGTAAAACCATATCTGCTAACAACTTTTAAGTCAGCACCTCCAGTTAGCATGATTGCAAATAACATTAGGATTACAACCCCTCCAACATAAACCACCAGCTGTGTGACGGCCACGAAATCAGCTCCAAGAGTCAAGTAGAGTCCCGCAACACCTATTAACGATATCAGCAAGTAGATACTTGCATGAATAACATTTTTAGATACAGCAACCATGACTGCACCACAAATCGTAAAAATCGCCGAACATATAAAAAGGATAGTTCCAAACACTGCTAACCCCTGTTAAAAAAATAATTGTAAAAAAGATTTTCCATTAAACAAATACATCCATACCGCACAACCGATAAGATTAAAAAGACTAATCGGCGTTAAATATTTCCAGCAAAGTGTCATTAGCTGATCTACTCTCAGTCTCGGCAATGTCCATCTAACCCAGATTACGACATAGTACATTGCAAACGTTTTACCGATAAACACCCCTGCCTGCAAAAGCTGCCCAACTATTCCATCTCCACCAATTTTAAATGGAACATTATAACCACCAAGAAAGAGAGCAACGGCAGTTCCGCAAACAACAAAAATTTCTATATATTCTGCCAGCGCAAAAAATGCGTACCTCATGCCTGAATACTCAGTATGATAACCAGACACAAGCTCCGATTCAGCTTCTGGCAAATCAAAAGGAGCTCTGTTTGCTTCGGCCAAAGCACCAATGAAAAAAATGAAAAACCCTACAATCGTAAATGGATTATGAAAAATAAACCAGTTCCAAGGTAGGCCATGTCCCCAGCTATACTGTTCAAGAAGATTTGACTGCGCTCCAATAATTGTTCCAAAAGATAACCCTCCTGCTAATAGCACTATTGAAAGAGCTGAAAGAGTAACAGGAATTTCGTAACTAACAATCTGAGACGCACCCCTAAGCCCTCCAAGTAGCGACCACTTTGAGTTAGAAGCATAACCACCAAGGAAAACACCAACCCCAACGAGAGATGAAATTCCAAAAAGATAAAAGACACCAACATTAAGATCAGTAATTGCAAATCCATCTGAAAAAGGAATAACCGCAAAAGTACCAAAAACACCAACGATACAAAGAACTGGCGCCACTAAATATAAAAATTTATCTGCATCAGTTGGAATAACATCTTCTTTCAAAAACATTTTAACACCATCAGCGAGAAACTGAAGTAATCCATACGGGCCAACCCTATTAGGGCCATAGCGAAGCTGCATATCCGCAGATATTTTTCTTTCCGCAAGAGTTCCTGCACCACCAACTAATGCTAGCCCACCAATAACAACTAAAATCGCTAAAAGAAAAACCGCAACAACAAAAAGAGGGATTACATTAAATCCCAAACTTTCACTCATTCTTGCTAAAAAATCTTTTACGCAATCAAATTGAAAAAAATATGAAACAACTGTGTTTTCCATCGGACAACTCCGTTACAAATAACTGTTTATTTCTTGTTCACGTGATAACTCTTTACCCAATCTAAATCTCCACGTCTCCAGCAATAAGCGATACCAAAAATCAAAACAAGTAAAAAAATTAAAATTTCAATTAGAATCAATCCACCATTACCCATCTCCTGCATCTTTTTAAAAACAGAAACAACAGGAAACATTAATGCCGATTCAATATCGAAAATAATAAAGATAAGGCCTACGATATAAAATCTAACGTTAAACGCCGACCAAGCTTTGCCTACTGGATTTTCACCACAGTCATAAATCTGCTGTTTAAGCGGAGTTGGTCTATTTGGTCGAACAACTTTTGTGACAAGAAGAGTGACGGCGACAAAAAGAAAACCAATCACTATTAATAGAACAATGGGGAAATAGACGCCAAATATGTCTACATTCATTAAAATCTCCAAGCTAATTCAGGCTAAAACAGTACATTATTGTTATCATGTTGAAAATAGTTTAGAATGTCTTTTTTTTGACCCATAACATAATGGTTTTCCATGGAACTTTTTAACTCACTAACACTTCGGGTCAATGACTGGGCAAAATCTAGGACAAACTCTACTTTTAACATTACTGGTTCGTCTATTGAGGATTGGCCTCTTTTTTTAAATGCCCTACTTAAAAATCCTAATTCTTCGTTAGACAATGCATCACACTTAATTGTGTTACCTAGTGTTTCTCAAGCAGAAAACCTTTATCAAACTTTAAAAGGGCCTACCTTCGAAGATCGCCTTATCTATTTTCCTAGCTTAGAAGTAAACCCTTACTCAACCATTTTACCTTCTGAAAGTGATCTCTATAGAAGATTTCATGCGCTATACAGATTATCTGTTGAACATACAAAGCATCACATCGTTATCACATCGTTTGAAGGAATGTTGATGATACTTCCTCCTCCGAGTATTTTCTCTAAAAATATCTTCACCCTAAAAATTAGTGACATCATTGCTCCTTACGATTTGGCCAAAAATTTAGTTGCGATGGGCTATGTAAGCAACTCTACTGCTGAAGAGGCCGGGACATTTTCTAAACGAGGTGAAATTTTCGACATCTATCCAATAAATGGTCGGCCAATTAGACTCCATTACTTTGATGAAATGATCGAGGAAATGTTCTATATATCTATAGCAGATCAAAGAACAGATAAAAGCAAAATTATTGAACAAGTCGACATTTGCATAGCCCCGCCAGCAATTTTAAAAGACGAATACATTACAAATTTCAAAAATAACATTCCAATGCCTTCTCCTGCTTTTAAAGAAAGGCACAAACGACGAACAGAAGTTTTTTCTCAACTCTCTTCAAACCAGTTATTCAAAGAGTACCCTGCATTTATTCCTCTCTTTTTTAAAGAGAGTTTTTTGTTGTCGGATTACATCAACATTTCGAATAACTCAATTGTCACTATTCTAAACTCACAAGAGACAATTCAAAACTGCAGCGAATATATTGACGAATTAAAAGAAAATTTTGAGCTAAAAAATGATGACATCTCTTCCGATAATTTACTCCCTCGACCTGAATCAATTTTTTTTACATCACCAGATAAACTTCTTAATAAAACCGCTGGAAAAAAACTCTTGGTCGATGAAGTAAATCTTCATTCTCATCTTGAAATTGATTTAGAAAATAGCGTCGAGCTTAAAATTGAACCCGCCACCATTTTTTTTAACAAGCTTGTTCCTATTAAAACAGATAATTTTTCTTTTATTAAACAGATTTTAGAGAAGCTAAAAGAGTTCTTTAAAAGTTCGGGAGATATCTATGTTTGCTCCATTAACAAATTTTTCAGAGATGAACTTCAATACCTTTTAGACGAAAACAGTTTTCCACAATCTCTCCTCCAAAGAATTCATTACATAAATAATAACATTGAAAAAGGTTTTTATTATCCAGCAGAGAAATCACTTTTCCTTAGCGAGGGGGATCTTTTTACTTCTAAAAAAATCAAAACCTCCAAGCATACTCCGAAAAACGTCGACCTCTTTGCAGAACAAATGGCCTCTCTCAAAATTGGTGATTATGTCGTTCATAGCGAACATGGAATAGGTGAGTATTGTGGACTTGAAACTCTTGATGTTGGCGGAACAACCAATGATTATTTGACTATTAAATATTTAAATGAGGATAAGGTTTACGTTCCTGTTTATAAAATTAACCTCATTCAAAAATATGCTGACGAAGCTGCAAAAGTTTCTGTTGCAAATTTACGGTTAAATAAGTTTAAACAAATTAAAGAGAGAGCGAAGGGCTCTGCTAAAAAACTTGCATTTGACCTACTCAGACTACAGGCAGAACGTGAGGCCTCATCCGCATATGCTTTCTCAACTCCAGATCACCACTTTAATGAATTTGAACTAGAGTTTCCATTTAGAGAAACTGATGACCAGATTCAAGCTATCCACAATGTCCTTAAAGATATGCAAAAAAATAGTCCGATGGACCATTTGGTTTGTGGAGATGTTGGTTTTGGAAAAACCGAAGTGGCAATGAGGGCCGCTTATTTGGCCGTACTTGATAAAAAACAAGTTGCTGTTTTGGTACCGACAACAATTTTAGCTTTACAACATTATAACTCATTCTGTGATAGGTTTAAAAAATTTCCAGTTAAAGTTGAGTTCTTATCTCGTTTTAAATCTGCAAAAGAGTCTCTGGCAATTAAAGATGATTTAAAGGAAGGGAAGATTGATATCTTAATCGGAACACATAAACTTTTATCTGACCAAGTCTCATTTCATGATCTTGGATTAGTTATCGTTGACGAAGAACAACGCTTTGGTGTTGGCCACAAAGAGAAATTAAAACTAATGAAAAAATCTGTCGACTTTTTAACTCTAACGGCAACTCCAATTCCTCGAACAATGCAAATGGCATTTCTGGGCCTAAGAGATCTCTCGCTTATTCAAACGCCACCTCCAAAGCGACAATCAATAAAAACATACATAACCAAATATGACGACTCTGTAATCAAAACTGCTATTGAAAAAGAGCTTGCAAGGGGTGGCCAAATTTTTTTCGTTCACAACAAAGTAATGTCCATTGAAAAAAAAGCAATCGAACTTCAAGAGCTAGTCCCAACCGCTAAAATTTTAATCGCACACGGACAGTTGCCAGAAAAAGAGCTTGAGAAAAGAATGGTTGATTTTTATGCAGGTTATTTTAACATACTTCTTTCAACTACAATTATTGAATCAGGTCTTGATATTCCTAATGCTAACACACTCATCATTGACCGAGCAGATACCTTTGGCCTTTCTCAACTACATCAATTACGAGGGAGAATTGGGAGATCAACAAAAAAAGCATATGCATATTTTACAGTTCCAAGCAATCGTAATTTAACTGAAATTGCAGAAAAAAGATTAAAGGCCCTGCAAACTTACGCAGACATGGGTTCTGGATTTTCAATAGCTTCAAGCGATCTTGAAATAAGAGGTGCGGGGGATATTCTTGGTGCTGAACAATCTGGCCACTTAAATGAAATTGGCCTTGAGCTTTATATGGATCTATTAAAAGAATCCATTCGAGAGATTAAGGGCGAGCGTCAAAGTAATAATCGGAATATTGAGATTCAAACTCCATTTCCTGCTTTTATACCAAACGATTTTATACCAAACGCTTCTGAGAGACTAAAATATTATAAGAAAATTTCAAACGCTTCTAGTGTTGAGGTAATTGAGGCAATTCGGGGAGAGATGCACGATATTTTTGGCCATTTTCCACAAGAAGTTAACAATTTGTTCTCAATTATTCTTACCCGAACTAATTTGATTGAAGTAGGGGTTCGATCAGCAAAAGTAACTTACGAAAAAATAATGATCTCATTTGATAAAATGATTTTAGACAGTGATGAAAAACTCAAGAACGGGATCATTGAGGCCTTTATCAATAAACCTAAAAAATATATTTTCTCTCCTGATTACATGGTAACTTATACCCACAAAGAAAAACTTACACCTGAAGCACTAATTGCGTTATCAAAAGAAATATCAAAAGAGATCACTAATCAATAAAAGACTTAAT
>DYOQ01000033.1:0-7783 GCA_020720455.1 Bdellovibrio sp. | reverse complement strand
ATTGCGTTATCAAAAGAAATATCAAAAGAGATCACTAATCAATAAAAGACTTAATAAAAGACTTAATTTTTTCGTTTAAGTATATTTTGTTCCGTGTTAAACTTAAAATTGATATAACGTTAAGAGGTAATCTTTATGAAAATAGTCGGTTATTTTTTTGTAACAAGCTTGCTTGCTTCAAGCAGTTTTGCTCAACTAGGAAAAGATAGTGGTCCAGTTGTCGCTATCGTAAACGGAAATAAAATTTTTCAGTCGACGTATGTTCAAGAGTATCGACAAGCAAGAATGTTTGTTAGCCACAAAGTCGTAACCAAGGAAAACGTTATCGACAATCTAATAAACCGAGAGCTAGGTATTGAAAAAGCAAAAAACTCTAGGATTGATCAAGATCCAGAAGTTAGACGCAAACTTGAAGATGTTATGTATCACGCTCAAATATCAAAAGATCTTGCCCCAGAATTTCAAAAAATTTCTGTGGCTGATAAAGATGTTGAAAAATATTATAAAGAAAATCCAGAGTATAAGACTGCTCACATTCTTTTTAGACTAGAAGCGATCCCACAAAAAACACAAGTTGAAGCGGCAATTGAGCAATCACTTAAAGTTTATAAACAGGTGAAGGGATCACCAGACAGTTTTGCTGATCTTGCAAATAAATTTTCACAAGCTAATATCTCACAAAATGGTGGTGTCCTAGGGTTTCAACCAAGTGCCAGCTTAGCTCCTGAATATTTTCAGGCAATCAAAGGAAAATCACCTGGATTTATTTCTACTCCAGTTAGATCACAATATGGTATTCACATAATTAAACTATTGGCCGTAAAACCATTTGATCAAATCGATATGCCGCTATACAAAAAAACCGTCTACGATATTAAGCGCGATGCAATTATTGCTAGCTATAACCAAAATTTACGAAAAAATGCTAATGTTCAGATAAATAAAGAGTTTTTGTAACTCTATCTTTGCCAATCTCTTTTCTAAGTAAATAAATAAGGGTAGTATTCTTTAGTTAATTTATTAAGATATTTACTTAAGGACTACTACGTGAAACTAATCAAAATTTTTTTGATACTTGTTTTGCTCTCAGCGGGTGTTAAATCGTATGCTGAACTATTAGACAAAGTTGCATTTGTTGTTGATGATACTGTGTTCACCCAATCCACAGTAGAACGAATAAAAAGCACGTTAGCAGTTAGGAAGATGGTATCTCCTATGCTGTATCCATCTCTTTCTATGGACTCAAAATCAATTAGTAGCGTTCTTATTAATAGTATCCTTATCAGAGATAGACTAACCGAAATGGGATCTTCTGTCGGTGATGACCAAGTCGAGTCTGAAATTAAATCAACTGAAAAAAACTCAAAGCTAAATAGAGATGCTCTTCTTCTATTTTTAAAACAAAATAACATCACGTTTGATGAGTATTTTGAACTAGCAAGAGAGGCCATTGAGTATGGAATTTTTGTTTCAAGAGTAATAGGCCCTCTCGTGTCTGTAACAGATCAAGAGGTAAAAAACAGTTACTATAAGGATAATATAAGCAATAAAATGCTCTCCTTTAAATATGACCTAGTTGATTTTTCACTTCATAAAAAAAATTTCAAAGGGACGATGGTTGAAGATTTTCCATCGGTAATGAGACAGTTTCAAGCAACAGGAAACCTCTCCGCTAATTTTTCACAAATTAATACTAATGCACTTGGAAATGTTACGGAGGATGGCCTTACTGAAAAACTGCAAATACTTTTAAAAAACACTAATGAAGGATCATTTTCTAATACCGCATTAATTGGTGATGAATACCATGTTTTCTTTGTTAAAGAAAAAAACCTCGTTGAGTCATCAGAATTCTTAAATAACAAAGATAAAATAAGAGAGATACTCTTCCAAAAAGCTACAGAAAATATGGCGTCACTTTGGTATCAGAGAGAGTCTAACAGACACTATATTAAATCTTTTTTATAAGATACCCTTCTAACTGTGAAGACTGATATAATCAGTATTAAAAATGCTAAGGTTCATAATCTAAAAAATGTTTCGCTTGATATTCCAAAAAACAAACTCGTGGTTGTCACTGGCCCAAGCGGTTCAGGAAAATCATCTCTAGTTTTCGACACTATCTATGTTGAGGGCCAACGAAGATATATCGAGTCTTTATCTTCATACGCAAGACAATTTCTTGGCCAACATCAACCGCCAGACGTAGAGTCAATTACAGGGCTCTCTCCTGCCATTGCTATTGACCAAAAATCTACAAATAAAAACCCAAGATCAACGGTTGGAACCGTTACTGAAATCTATGATTATTTACGGGTTCTCTTTGCTAGAGTTGGTAAAATGCACTGTCCTACCTCTGGATTACCAATCATTCAATACTCTCGAAGCACAATTACTAAAACTATTTCCAAACTACCTGAAAATAGCAAAATTCAAATATTAGCTCCTATTCCAAAAGAGAATATTGGGCCACAGCTAAGTAAATTAACGTCAATGGGTTTTTCTAGAGTTAGATTAAATAAAGAAGTTCTTCGCATTGATGAACTTGATCTAAATAACATCAAGATTAATTCATTTGAAGTTGTTATTGATAGAGTAGTAATCAAACCAAACATTAAAGAACGCATTGCAGATTCTGTTGAATACGCGATGAATATTGGTGAAGGAACTATCATAGTACAAACAGATAATGAGGATCTTTTTTTTAGTGAACACAATATTTCTCCTGCTACGAACGAGATTTTCCCAAAATTAGAACCTAGATCTTTCTCTTTTAATTCTCCAATAGGGGCCTGTCCAATATGTAATGGACTAGGTGAGTGTAAAAACTTTGATAAAAACCTAATGATCGGAGATACAAACAAATCAGTTATCGACGGGGCCATTAAGCCTATTGCTAAAAATAGGGCCTTCTTTTTTCAAATGCTTTTAAATGTTGCTGAACAAGAGTCTATAGATATAAATACACCTTACTGCAAACTTCCAAAAAAATTTCTAACTCTTCTATGGGATGGAACTGAAAAAATTTATGAATACTCATTTGAGTCTGATAATTCTACCTACAAATTCAAAAAGGGATTTAAAGGTGTCATTAAATGGATTGCTGATAAATATAATAGCACAGACTCCGAACGTGTTAAAAAAGAGTTAGAAGAGTATATGCACATCACTCTCTGTAACGAGTGTAATGGGGCCCGGCTCAATAAAATTGCGCTCTCAACTAAAGTTGGCAGTTTTAATATCGATGATTTTTCTAAAATGTCTATTGAATTACTTTCAAATAAATTTTCGAATCTTAAGCTTTCAAAAGATGACGAGTTAATTGCTAGTAAATTAAAAAAAGAGATTTCAAGCCGTTTAAAATTTCTAATTGATGTTGGTTTAGAATATTTATCTCTTTCAAGACCTACTGCAACACTTTCTGGTGGCGAATCTCAAAGAATACGCCTTGCTACTCAAATTGGCTCTTCACTCTCTGGAGTAATTTACTGTTTAGATGAACCATCTATCGGTCTTCATCAAAAAGATAACAACAAACTATTACATACTCTTAATCAACTCAAAGAACTTGGAAATTCCGTAATTGTTGTTGAGCACGATCTAGACACTATTATGCAAGCTGATCATATTATTGATATCGGCCCAAGAGCTGGCGTTCACGGTGGCGAAATTATTGCAGAAGGAACACTTGCTCAAATTAAAAAAAATACTAATTCAATTACTGCTAAATACTTGCTTAAAAAAGAGGCAATTCCTATTCCGAAAACCAGAAGAATTCATCATGAAAAAATAGTTTTAACTGGAGCAACTTATAATAATTTAAATAATATTGATGTTGAATTTCCGCTTAACTCATTTGTCTGCATAACTGGTGTTAGCGGCTCAGGTAAATCAACGCTCGTACATGAAGTCCTTGTTCCTGCCGTTAAAACATCTTTGGCCAAAGAACAACACAAAATTATTTATAAAAGAGATAACTTTAAAGCAATTTCAGGAATCAGTAATATTAATTCTATTGTTGAACTCGATCAATCTCCAATTGGAAAAACACCTCTGTCAAACCCAGCTACATACACCGGCCTATATACTGACATCCGAACACTATTTGCCAAAACGCCAGAATCTATTGCTAGAGGATACAAGCCTGGTCGGTTTAGCTTCAATGTAAGTGGTGGCAGATGTGAGGAGTGTGAAGGAAATGGCGTTAAAAAAATTGAGATGCATTTTTTACCTGATGTTTATATCACATGTAATGATTGTAAGGGTACGAGATATAATGCTGAAACATTGACCGTCCTTTACAAAGGTAAAAATATTGCCGAAGTCTTGGACCTTACAATTGAAGAGGCATTAAAATTTTTTAACAATCACCAATCTATTTTTAGAAAATTAGATGTATTAAATAGAGTTGGCCTTGGGTATATAAAACTTGGCCAACCGGCGACAACTCTTTCTGGTGGTGAAGCACAAAGATTAAAATTAACTCGCGAGTTATCGAAAATAACTCGTGGCAACTGTTTATACGTCCTCGACGAACCAACGACAGGGCTCCATTTCAGTGACATAGCAATTCTCTTAGATGCGATTAATCAACTTATTGATAATGGCCATAGCGTAATAATTATTGAACACAACCTTGATATCATTAAAAATGCTGATTATATAATAGATCTGGGCCCCGGTGGTGGTGACAAAGGTGGCAAAATAGTTATCACCGGAAACCCTGAAATTGTCGCAAGAAGCAAAGAATCTTCCACTGGCCAATATCTTGCCAATCATTTATATTCACCCTGCTAAAAATTTGTATTTATAGTGAAGGAGTTTTTCAAATGGCTAAGAAATCTTGGGCAGAACCTTATAAAATTAAAATGGTTGAATTGCTAAAAATGACTACCAAAGAGGAGCGAATTGCTGCCATAAAAGAGGCTGGGTACAATACTTTCCTTTTAAAAAGTGAAGATGTTTATATCGATCTTTTAACAGATAGTGGAACAAGCGCAATGAGTGACCAGCAATGGGCCGCAATGATGCTTGGTGATGAAGCATATGCTGGAAGCAAAAATTTTTACAATCTTTACGATACCATTCAAGAACATTATGGATATAAGTATATTGTTCCAACACACCAAGGAAGAGGTTCTGAACACATTCTTTCTCAGTTAACAATTAAGAAAGGTGACATCGTTCCTGGTAATATGTATTTCACTACAACAAGATTACATCAAGAATTAGCTGGTGGTGAGTTTGTTGATGTTATCATCGACGAGGCCCACGATTCACAAAATGAATTTCCATTCAAAGGTAATGTCGATATCAAAAAAATGGAAAAACTAATCAAAGAATATGGAGCAAAAAAAATCCCTTACGTTAGCTTAGAAGCAAACGTAAATATGGCAGGTGGCCAACCATTTTCAATGGAAAATTTAAAAGAACTTCATGCATTATGTTCAAAGCATAAAATCCCAATCATGCTAGATGCTACAAGATGTGTGGAAAATTCATATTTCATTCAACAAAGAGAAAAGGGGTATGAGAAAAAAACTGTAAAGCAAATTCTTAAAGAAATATGTTCATATACAGATGGCTGTACTATGTCTGCTAAAAAAGACTCTCTTGTAAACATCGGTGGCTTCTTTGCTTGTAACGATGAAGAGCTATACAAAAAAGCACAAAATATGTGTGTAGTTTATGAAGGGCTTCATACATATGGTGGTATGGCCGGAAGAGATATGGAAGCTCTCTGTGTTGGTATTAGAGAATCTGTAATGGATGAACATCAACAAGCGAGAATTGGGCAAACTATATATCTTGGCGAAAAATTAATGAAGGCCGGAATCCCAATCGTTCAACCAATTGGTTCACACGCTGTCTTTCTTGATGCAAAGAAATTTCTACCTCACGTAGACCAAGATGAATATCCAGCACAATCTCTTGCAGCTGAAATCTATATTGAATCAGGTGTTAGAACAATGGAAAGGGGTAACGTTTCTGCTGGACGTGATCCACACACTGGAAAAAACAGAAGGCCAAAGTTGGAACTAGTTAGACTAACTCTTCCACGAAGAGTTTACACTCAAGCTCATATGGACGTTGTTGCTGAATCTGTAATTGAACTCTTTGAAAGAAGAAATTCAATTACAGGTTTAAAAATGATTTATGAGCCTGAATACCTA
This sequence comes from Bdellovibrio sp., assembly GCA_020720455.1. Classification (GTDB taxonomy): domain Bacteria; phylum Bdellovibrionota; class Bacteriovoracia; order Bacteriovoracales; family Bacteriovoracaceae; genus DYOQ01. Next base: position 1,610 of record DYOQ01000033.1, on the reverse strand, counting down.
AGATTCTTCCAAGCGAAATTTAACAAACTTTAGTTTTAGAATTAACAATAATTTTGCTCTTAAACTTTATAATGAGCACGGTTCTTGGTTTCCCTGTTGATGCAGAGTTCGCTCATAATTTTCACTCTCTTGGAGAAAAGTTTAAATTATTAAACAACACAGGTGCTATTGAACTAAGCGTTGCTAACGCAGTTTATTTTAAAGGTACATGGAAGTCTAAATTTAAAAAAAGTAACACAAGTGACGACTCTTTTTTTATTGCAGCTACGGCCGTTATACATAGACCAAGTAAAACTATTTTGTTTCTTGGAAGATTCGTAAAATAATCGAACAAATTGACTTTGTTAGTAAATGATAGCATACTATCATTTACTCATGAGTAAATGATGGTATAGTGTAAATAAGTAATGACAACATTTAACAGATATTTGACAACAACTATAGAGGATTTTCTAAAGACAAGAATGGTTTTTGTTGGTGGTCCTCGTCAAGTTGGTAAAACAACCCTATGTCAACAATTTCTAGATACACCAACAATAGAAGATAGCGGTTATCTTAATTGGGATGATCTATTATCAAAAAAAATAATTAAAGACGGTGGACTTCCTATTGACTCAACAACACTTTGTTTTGATGAAATACATAAATATAAAAATTGGCGATCATTGCTAAAGGGGTTTTTTGATACAAAAAAAAATAAATATCGATTCTTAGTAACTGGTTCTGCTAGATTAGATCATTACAGGCGCGGCGGAGATTCACTCCTTGGCAGATATAGATATCTTAGACTTCACCCCTTTACCATCGGAGAGCTAGGAACTTTTGATAAAAATAGCACTTTAAATTTATTAAAGTTTGGAGGCTTTCCTGAGCCTCTGTTTAATGGAACAGATAAAAATTTAAAACTTTGGCAAAGAGAACGAGTCTACCGCATTATTCACGATGATGTTCGCGATTTAGAGAGGGTTAGAGAAATAAACTACATAGAAACATTAGCAGATGAATTACCACAAAGAGTTGGCTCACCTCTATCTATTAAAAATTTAACCGGTGATCTGGAAGTACACCATGCAACGGTTAAAAATTGGATACAAATTCTAGATAACATATATTACACATACAGAATACCGCCATTTGGTGCACCGAAAATACGGGCCGTAAAAAAAGAACAAAAATTGTATTTATGGGACTACAGTGTAATAGCTGAAACTGGGCCACGATTAGAAAACATGGTCGCAAATCATCTTCTTAAATATTGTCATTTTTTAGAGGATACAGAAGGCGAGCGAATGGAGCTTAGATTTTTAAGAGATACTGATAAACGAGAGATAGATTTTGTTGTATTAAAAAACAAAAAACCTATATTCGCCGTTGAATGCAAGACTGGTGATAAAAATATATCTCCACATATCGAGTATTTTAAAAATAGAACAGATATTCCTAAATTTTACCAAGTCCATCTCGGAAACAAGCATATTGAATTAGATAAGAAAACAACACTCTTGCCATTTTGGCGCTTTTGTAAAGACTTAAACCTACCTTAGTTATGAGGACATATATGAATTTAACAAAAAAAATTTTAACTGCAACGCTTCTATTTAGTCTGCAAA
>DYOQ01000032.1:11048-33457 GCA_020720455.1 Bdellovibrio sp. | reverse complement strand
GGTGGCGTTGTGCCCAAGTAATAATACCATTTAGATGTAATTAGCAGTACAATTATTTGACAAATTTAATAAAGATTATAATTGTGATTATGCAAAAAAATGAGACAAAAAAAATAGTATTCACAGGCGGAGGTAGCGGTGGCCACCTCTTTCCTGCTGTAGCTCTTATCGATGCAATAATTGAAAAAAGGTTTGATGTAACAATTGAGTATATTGGAAGCACAAATGGTATTGAATCAAAGATCATCAAAGACAAAGATATCGCATATCACTCAATCCAAACTGGGAAATTAAGACGATACTTGTCCTTTCAAAATCTCTTAGATATTTTCAGACTAATAATAGGAATATGCCAATCGCTTATCATCCTAATTAAAATCAAAAAAAGCTGTAATCGATGTCTGCTATTTTCAACTGGAGGATTTGTATCAATTCCTCCAGCTATTGCAGCAAAAATTCTCGGAATCCCACAATACATGCATGAGCAAACATCACGACTTGGCCTCGCGAATAAAATTAATTCAATGTTTGCGGCAAAAATTTATACCAGTTTTGGATCAACTGCTAAAATGTTACCAAACAAAAATGTCACCCTTTCTGGAAACCCTGTTAGGAAAGAGCTTTTTGCCCCACTTCCTGAAAAATTAATGATAGACAATATTGATGTAATCCAAAGAAGCAAACCCCTATTATTTATTACTGGTGGAGGTAACGGCTCTGAACTAATAAACCATGCAGTATTTAACTCCATTGAACAACTTTCACAAAGATACTTAATCATCCACCAAGTTGGGGAAAAGCACCTAACAGAAGCAATAAAATATAAAAGTAATTCATATTTACCATTAGCATTTGCAACCGAAATCATTACTCTTTTTAAAACGGCAGATATTATTCTTTCTAGAGCAGGAGCAGGAACGGTCTCAGAACTACTTGCGATAAAAAAAAGGTCCATTTTTGTCCCATTAAAAATCGCCCAACAAAATGAACAGTATCATAATGCGATGGAAGCACATGAAAAGCTTGGATCAACAGTTATCCAAGAGGACTCATTCAGTACAACACCTCTTCCAAGCATTATAGAATCATTTTCATTGAAACAAAGTGAAACAAATTTAGAAAGAGACAAAAAGCTTGAGAATCAAAACACTCCAATAGAAATCTTAACTACCGCTATTAGAAATTATTTTGATAACGTTTAAAGCAGCTGATACGCCGTCAACCGCTGCACTAGTAATTCCACCAGCAAACCCTGCTCCCTCTCCACATGGGTAAAGCCCCTTTGTCGATACCGATTCTTGATTTTTATCTCTATCGATTCTAACAGGAGAGCTTGTTCTTGTTTCTGGCGCAATCATCAAACCATTTTTAATAATGCCAGGAATATTTTTTTCAAACTGAACAAATCCATTTCGCAAATGATCTAATATAAAGAGCGGAAATATCTGAGTTAAATCGGCCGAAAAAGTTTTTGAAGGAACACTACTATCTGGCACGTTTTTAGAAACTTTACCTTCCAAAAAATCTGCTACATTTTGTGCTGGTAACTCCTTACCAGTTTTTACTTTTACAGAAAGATCATAAGCTCTATTTTCAATCTCTTTTTGAAAAGCTATTCCTCCAAGAACCCCTTTAAAATCAACTCCAGCTTTAACAGCTACAACAATAGCTGAATTTGAGTAACGGCCATTTCTTCCAGCATTACTCATCCCATTCACAACAAGGCCATTAGACTCCGTCCCGGCCGACAAGACAACCCCTCCCGGGCACATACAAAAGCTATAACACCCTCTATCACTGACCTTATCGTGATATGCCAAACGATAATTGGCCGCACCTAACAGATCGCCTGCAAAATTTCCATATTGAGATTTATCAATAAAAGATCTTTTATGTTCTACTCTTACGCCGACTGCAAAATCTTTCGCCGATAACGTTACACCCACTCGCTCTAACATTGAATAAACATCTCTAGCTGAATGGCCAGTTGCTAATAACACAAACGGTGAATGAATCACTCTCTTATCATCAAGCTTAACTCCTGCAACTTTTCCTTGCTCAACGATTAATTCAGTCACTAATGAGTTGTATAAAATCGTCGCTCCAGATTTTTGCAGATAATCTGTAATCGAAGAAATTATCGCCTTCATCTTATTTGATCCAAGATGAGGAGCGTTTAAATAGGCCATTTCAGCAGGAGCTCCAAACTTTACAAGCTGATCCATTACATACTGAACATAAGGGGATTTCACTCTTGTTAAAAGTTTACCATCGCTAAAAAGTCCGGCGCCACCCTCTCCAAAGCAGACGTTACTATTAATATTTAAAACACCATGTTTCCAGAATTTAACAATATCTAACGTCCTTTTAGCTATTGGCCCACCTCTTTCTAAAATTATTGGATAAATACCGGCCTCAATAAATTTCAAAGCTGCAAAAAGACCTGCCGGGCCTAGTCCAACAATAATTGGCCTGACCTTCGTATTAATAACGACACGTTCTTCAACTTTATTATGAGAGGAAAAATCATCTAATAACTCTACCACATAACATTGTGTAGGTGCTTTTCCTCGAGGTGCCCCTCTAGCATCTAGCGATTTTTTTACAATTCTATATTTATTAATGGCCGGAAAATTTTTTTTCAAATATTTGTCGATATCTTCTCTAAAATCTAACTGAACTGTTACTGTTTTATTCATAAACCCTTTAGTTTTTTACAAAAAAATTGGAAAATTTTTCCGAAATTTTTCCGAACGTCCCAAATTGTTGGCATGAAGTCAATACCACCACCTAGTTCTTACAAAAGATAACCTAAAGAAATCACGACATAGACGACTAGTACACTACACTACCCCTTCGTGATGCTTCTAAAAAGGGTTTAAAATAATAAAATTAAAGGAGATTGGTAAAGATGAATAGATTATGGGCCGATACGTAGAGTGGAGGAATAATTTTTGAAAAACTCTATTAGTAAACTATTATATTTGGTCGTCATAACTCTAAGCTTGGCATCGCTTTTTAGTTGTGTTCCATCAAATAACACCAGAAAAAAAACTACAGCTGCTTCAACTGACAAATCTGAAAGAACTCCTGTTCCAACAGTAACGTTCTCTCCTCAGATTAGCTACTTTCAAATCAATGCCCAAAAATATTATGCTGCCGTCTCCTTGCAAAGTGATTTTGACCAAGGAATGTATCTGCGCGGAAAAAATATTAGTGATTACATTCAGGCAGAAAATAAGTCAAACATGATTTGCCTACTGGCAAGATTTAAAAATAGCACCGAAAACAAACTTTTTATTTTTGCAGGTTCTCCAAAATCTTATTACGATCCATCTGCAAAAACGATGGAATATTATTACTATATAGATCCAGCAAACGAGCAAACAAACAGAAGCAATTGCCAACAGAGCTCTATACTCTCTAAGCTATCACTAACCTATCCAGGAGAAAGAATAGCGTACTCGTTAGAAACAATTTGTAGCACATGTACCAGTGATTATCTTCAAAGTGAATCTATTATGCCATATACAAACGAAGGCCTCGAGATAGAGGATGACCTTAGTATTTTTGGATTATCAGTTACCCTAAAACCAAAAACAGTTAATTCTAGTCCACTAGGACAAGCTTGTAGCTCATCGCAAGAGTGTAAAAATTTAGGGGGATACGATTGTTGTTTGCAAGGCCAATGCGTAGTTGACAGAAATCTAAGAGATGATGTTGATACCTCTTCACAAGATTATCTTCAGGCCATTAACGATATCGCAACAACTCCTGAACATTTCAAGCTCTATCCTCAATTCTACTATATCTGTCCAGTAGAGATTTATCCAACACCAACACCAGCACCAACAGCTGATCCAGGTGAAGCGGCAAGAATTTTTAAAGAAAAAGAGGAATTATATAATTGTACAACTCCAATAGAAGGAGAGATGAGCATCTGTACAATTAGCTACTCAAAAGTTGAGACTTCTTCAACTGCACCAGTATCGTTTTCAACAAACGTCGATGATCGTAACTTTAACTCAACATATAGTGGAACATTACAAGGAACTTCCACTGGCCAGCTATCAACGAGATCTCTTGTCGATATCATGTATGGTGATACTATTATTTTTGAACATGGAGATCTGTTAACAGTTGCTAATAGCTATACGATTCATGCGGGCAATGATTCTTTAACTGATGCTCAATCTGTCACCATATACAAAACAATTGCTGGAAAAAATAGTCAAAATGAACTTAAGATGCATTATAAAATTGATGGAAGCTGCGAAAAAATTTCTGATAATGTAGCTAAATGTTATAAAGAGTATGTTCAAGGCCAAAACCTAGGAAAGGTAAACGATCACTATCCAGGAACTAACGATTTTGCCATCCCATACTATGCCGACACCACAAAAAGTATTGTGGTAGAAGTAAACGGAGTTCGGAAATACTCTACAAGTTGGAGCATCGTCGCTAGTAGTACTAATTATGTTGTCAGGTTTAGTGGCACAGGCCAACAAGTTTATGATACCCAAACCATTCGCATTACTTTTTATGTAAATAGCTCCTTATATGACGTAACAAAATCAAAACTTGAGGCCATAAATAGAATCGATGAACTATGTAACTGTGGTGGGCCACTATGCACACTAACTCCTGTCTACACCAATTCTATTGTCACAGATTATAAGTGTAAATATCCAACTTCTGATGAAGAAGAACCTCCTTTACAACAAAAAGTCTACGTCAGTCCAAAATCAGTTCCGATGAGATATTTTAATCAAGATACAGGTGCTGGACATGAGACAATTTCAGGAGGGACACCTGCTCAAGAGGGCAAGGCCTTTAAATATTTTAATAACAACAAACTACTTCCAAACAATGTTTTTAAACAGCTTGGAACATCAAGTTTTCAATTTAGTAATACTACAGATACCTACATAGGCTTTAATGAGATCTACGGTAGTATGGGTGCGGCCGCTACTAACGCCAAACCTCCAACTGTAGTTAAAGTTAAAAAAGGTAAAACATATGACATTTTAACAGAGAGTGGTGAGTTTTCTAGCTGTCTTGAGTGCGGAGTTGATTACTACACCAATCTTCACCTAATATTTCCGCGAACATTTAACTCAACAGGCGGAGGTTACAGACCAGATCCAAACGCAACGGATAGATTTGCTCAAGATAAGTGGCGATATAGATCTGATGATCTAGTTTTTGGAAGAGCGTGTTTTATTCCAGCAACAATGCTCCCATGGTCACACTACTCTAGAACAACTGTTCAGCAACAACGTCTTGGGAGACTAGCTTCTCAACACTTTCTTTTTGCCAACGGATATAATAGAGATTGGTACGGATTTGACTACGGAGCGCTAATTGGCTCATTTGATGGCGTAACATGGTTTGCGATTGGACTAACAAGAAGAATTGAAGCTAAAAGCAATCGGCTGTATCTTGCGGTCAACACCTATTTTGGTGATCAGAGTGATAACTCAACTTACAATGTTTTAATCACTGACACACTAATTTACTACGGGTCAAGTGGTAATATCGATGAATCAACAGTGGTTAGCACAAACTCTGCAAGTAGCGGGGCCGAATGCCAAAAATATCATGAGTGTGAAACAGATAAAGATTGTGTCACCAAGCTTGGGTGGGATTACACTTGTCAAAGCGTCTCCGGAATAAAATCAAGTTGGCCAACATTTGATACTAATGGAGATGAAATGCTAAACAGTGAGAGCACTCAATATTTACGACAAATTTTAGGTGCAACAGAGATCTCTGGTAAAAGATGTGTATATAGAGGAAGAGGTTCTCCTTGTCACACAACTGCAAACCAAACAGCAGAAAATAGTTATACAAAAACTACAAACATCGGTCTGCACGGATGTAATAGCGGATACTACTGTCAATCATTTTCAACTTCAGGCAATAGCTACTTTAACGATAGAATAGCTCGTTATGCTGAGACTCCACACAATCAGAATAAATCATCTTATATTCCTGATACTGAAAATGAAGATACGTTTGGGCTTGCTGCAAAACTAATTGGACGGCCACTACATTACAACGGGACAAAAAGTATCCCTTCTGATTCATACACCAATTTAGGAAATAATAAAGTTACTGCCCTTTGCCTTCCAGGGCGTGATCCATCCGTATCAACGACTACACTGGCAGCTCAAAATTCTAGACGGCCAGCTTCAACATATTTAGGAGATAAGGTTCTTAGTATAGGTATGACGCTAGCAGGAACAACAGCTCTTGGCCACTACGTCTCATCTTGTTCAATATTAGATGAAAATGGAAATTTCTATATTCACCAAGCTGATTATCAAAACAACGGCCTAGCTAACAGCTCTTTTCTAAAACAGGCCAGAAATCAAGCTCTTCCTACTAATGCCCTTGGAATCTTTGAGTCGCTCTCATTTAACGACATCATAGATGATTTTGACTCTACTGATTTAATTACAACACCAATGCTTCAAGCAAATAGATGTTTAAGGGCGGCAAACAGTCCATGCTTTAGTGATTTTGACTGTGGGCCTAACAGTTATATATATGCAAAAGTTGTTGGCATCGATCCAAGCGTTGGTGGAAATGGAGAGCTAAACGAATATGAGATCAAATTCTGGCAGGAAGGGTTAATCTGCTCTCAAGCAGACGATCCTCCAACAAGTACAGCAATCACTACAGATTCTGATTATGACTTAAAAAATAATCGGTGCTGTAGAGAAAAAGGTAAAATTTTAACAATTGGGACATCAATTACGAATACGACATCAGCTAATGTAGTATCTACGTCCACCGGTGAAATAGATTTTTCAAACAAAGATATTCCAGCTTCAACTATTAACCTAAGTGATGAGCGTAGATATAGCAGGACCGCAACTTATGCAGATAAACTAGCTTCTGACTTAAACAATATAGGAACTGATGAATTAGGAGTACTGTTTAGTGCTGGTCCAAATCAATGTGATACTACAGTGACTAATGGTTGTTATGAAAATACAAAAATCGATAATCAGTTTAAAATTATTGATACAATCGCAACTAGAACCTGTTGCAGCGGTAACTGGATAAGAAATTTTAATCAAGATAACGGTGGTGGCCATCACTGGAAACCAAATAAAATGCAAAATATTAATAAAAAATCTTTTCAATGTCTAAACTGGAGAAAATGTACGATCGATACAACAACGCCAGACAATAGTACGTGTGCATCTGCCACAAGTTTTGACTGCTCTCACGTTGACGATCCTGAAGATGCAAAGTGCCTTGCCGTCGAAGCATCCGAGTACGAGTATAACAAAGTTTTTGAATGGTTACATTCACTTGAGCTAACAGGAATTCCACAACTTTACATTAAAGATAGAAATAGTGACGATCTTGTATGCAAGGTAGACGTCAACGATCAGACTAAAAATGGTAGCACCACTATTATTGGGGACAATGTTGATGGAGATTTTATTTTGCAATCTGGGGCCACTAGTGAGATTAAAGATGACGACTCCAACACCTATTTAACCTCAAATGATTCAACTAATTTTGGTTCGGATATCAAACAAGTTTTTTCAAAAGATGAGTTCACCTGCTGCGTCCCTGCCGGAAAAAAAATGGATAAAGATGAATCTGTTGGAAGTTGTTGCTCTGGTTTTATCAATGATAGCGATAAGTGTTGCTTGGAAGATTATACCAATCTTAGTGTCTATTATAATAGATATGTTTCAAGCGGGGCAAAAGATATCGAGTCATCACTCATTGACGGGAAAGGAGACCTCGAACCTGAAACAGTTGAAGCTTTAGCAAAAGAGCAAAACCCTTGCTGTTCTGGATCAATGGGTAGAGGAATAGTCATATCTGCAATGGGCATTAAGGGCCACGAGAACGTCGACTACACCATTAATCGATATGTCGATGGTAATGATGAAGCAAATAACCATAACGGATATGCTGATTTATATGATGCAGGCAGAAGATGGAATAACGATGTCTACTGTATACCAGCAAATTCAGATAGTAAAAATGAAACTACTGTTGGTGGCGGAAGTGGTAGCGTCTCTCTCTAAAACGCTCGGCCCTTCTCCTTACACTTTAACTGATACCACTCAAGATACATCTGTTCATCCTCTGTTAGCATCTCTTGGTCTACTAGGTTCATATCATAACCGATAAAGACAAGAGGCTCAAAACAGAGCATCCCTTTAAACTCCAAATGTTTTTTTACTACAACGATATTCTCAAGCCTGACACCGCCAAACCCTGGAATATAGATCCCTGGTTCAATCGATCCAACCTGTCCCTCAATAATTTTATCAAAACCGGCCGGAGAGATTCGAAATGAGTTCTCATGAACATTAATTCCTACTCCGTGTCCAGTACCATGAGCATACTCATATCCTCTAGCAGAGAGCGTAAGTCTTGCCATTGCATCAATTGCCACCCCATTTGTTGTAGCAGGAAAAACAGCTTTTTCGGCCCTAATTAACCCTTTTAAAACCATCGTATAGATCTCTTTATGTCTTCTTGTTGGCCTATCTCCAATAAAACAGGTTCTGGTCGTATCCGTTGCAAATCCACTCTCATAATATGCACCAGAATCTAGTAATGCAAACTCACCATTCTTAATAAATCTCTCAGAAGACGGAGTTGAGTAATGAATTACCGAAGAGTTTTCTCCAAACCCCGAAATAGTTTTAAAGCTTTGATCAATCGCCCCTTCGCTCTTATAAAAACTGTTTATTTGATCATAAAAATCTTTTTCAGAAACATTTTTCTGATTTGCAAAGTTCTCCTTTAACCATTTTAAAGAGTTAAAAATTGCTTTATCACTCTTATCAAAACAGAGCATCATCTCTGCCAACTCACTTGGATTTTTTACGTTGTGAATTCTAGAAAGTGAAACAGATGGCCCTTCAACTATTCTCTTTTTAAATATCGACGCAAACAACTTATAATCTGAATAAGTACTGGTTGATTTATTAAAATATAGGGTTGAAATAGATAGTGGTGAAAGTACCTGTTTAGCTGTTTTTTCAAAACTATCCTTAATTGGAACAATCACTATTGATTTATCACTCTTTAACTTACCATCAATTTCTACTCTGCTATCAATAAACAAGTATATCTTCTCTCTAAGTGCAACCGCTTTAGCTAAAAAAGTACTTTGATGTGGGAGATGAAATCCTCTAGCATTTGTAATCCATGCAATAGTATCAAGGGCGGAAATAAATATCGCTTCGCCCTTACTACTAACAATACTCTTTAACTTCTCTGCACAACTACAACCTGTTACACTAGACTCTACCTGATAAACTTTTTTCCCAACCTCTCTTTTATTAAACGAGACAATCTTTTCTAATGCGCTAGTTGATACACTCTTAACCTTGCACATACTCTGCAACTCTAAAAATTTTGAATACTCAATTCTTGAGCCATCTACACCCAATGTTTTAATTTTATTCTCTTTAATCTTAGTTTTATACAGGTCTAAAACCGTATCATTCATTGTAACTTTGACGACTTCAATATGGTTAGCATCAACTTCAAGATCGGCCTGCTCATGATACCTGCCATCAACAAACAAAAAAGCTCTTTTTTTTGTAACAAGAATATTTCCAACAGATCCAGTAAAACCTGAAAAATAGTATCGTTGACACTCTTCAAGAGGAACATACTCATTTAGAAATTCATCACTCGATGTGAACATAAACGCATCAATTCCATTTTTTAAATTATAGTTTCTTATTTTTTTAATATTAGTGACAATTTGCTCTTTGGTTAGACAAAACATGTGCTCTCCTTAGTCAATGTAATAAAATGGTACTAAACCTTTAATCGGCCGTCTATGAAACTAATCAAAAATCGCACTTCCAATTCTCACAAAGTTAGACCCACAAGAGAGCGCAATCTTATAATCATCACTCATTCCCATCGAAAGTTTAAGTGAAGGAATCTCATATCTTTTCTCAAGTTTTAAAGCAACATCTCTTAACATCACAAAAGATTTTCTAGCATCTGCTTCAAACGTCTCTGTTCTTACCTTACCGATTGTCATCAAACCGATTAAATCTAACTTTTTTCGATCTAGGCCCAAAACATACCGTTTAACCATCTCGTCAAGCTCTTCTATACTTGCACCAGACTTTTCGCTCTCATCTGTAGTTTTAACTTGAAAAAAAACACCTAGCTGTTCTGTACTTTTTTCTAAAAAAATATCTAGTAACTTTAAGGAGTCTATCGAATGGACATATTTTAAATTAGGAACAGTTAGTAGTTTGCTAACTTTGTTTGACTGAACATGGCCAATAAAATGCCAATTAATATCTACAAACCCATCTTGCTTAAACGTCTCTGCTCTTCTTATTAAATCGGAAACTCGACTCTCTCCAAAATTTCTAACGCCAGCAAGATAAGCAGCATTAACACTCTCGTCATCTGTATACTTAGTTACGGCCACCAATTTATCTAGGCCAAACTCATCCTTAAACTTGCTTACTCTGGCCTTTATTAACTCTGTCCGTTCCATTTATTTTTTTTTAGCTCTCTTTCTTCTTATTTTTTTTATTGAATCTAATTTTTGCATCAACGTCGATATCGTAATCTTGCAAAACCTCTTCTAGCAAGTTCCGAATATCAACTTTCTTCAAATAACTACCTAGCTCATCTCTTACAGAATGAACAAACTCCTCTTTCGTGTTTTTTGCGTTTTGGATAAGGCCACTGATAATATCTTTCGGTAGTGGTAACTCTCCCAAAACATTCTTGACCATCTCTTCTGTCATAAAAGCAGCACCGACGCCTACGGAGATCACTTTTCGAAGTACATCACCAACTACTGACTCGCCATCTTTCTTACTCTTTTCACTACTCATTGTGCACGCTCAAAATATGATTTCATCATTGCTGGAAGGTTATGATTAATAAGTCTATTTACTATCGGTTTAGGAGCAAGGCCCTTAAACTCTAAATCTACAGAGTATGTCACCTCAGTCTTTCCTCTTCCAAGATCTTTTAAACTCCAAGAGCCGATATTTTTTTTAAAAAGATCACCTGACTCCAATGCCCAAGAGATACCGTTAGGTTTAGAGTGCTCTAATTTAAGTATATACGAGAATTTTTTAATTAAATTAAGTGAATATTTAACTCTTGCCCCGTCGTCATCTTGCTCTAGAATCTCGATACCATCAACACCATCCACAAACTCTGGATATGAATCATAATCGATTATCACACTATAAAACTCTTGAATTCCTACATCATAAATCTCTGTTCTTGTTACAACTGCCATATTCTTATATTCTCCTTTAAGTTATAAATAAATACATACATAAATACATAAATAAATAGTTTAATTAGTGCCCAGTTTAAGCTTAATAAACTCAATCGCACTAATTGAAAGATACTTTTCTGGGATTAGACTAACAATATCTACTGCAAATAAAATATCCTCTTTGCAAACTGTTTCATCGAGCTCAATTGTAAAAATATCCTCCAATGTTAGCGGTGAATCTATGTCCTGATGAGATAGGATCTTTCCGGTCCTAAGTCCCTTGCCATCTTCCCACTCCAGCACATGATCAAAAATCAGAATAAAAAAACGGGAGATATCTCCGTCTCCATGTTGCCAAACAAAAATCTCAACAGGCCCATCAGCTCTAACCCAATACTTAAGATTTGAAGGGATTTCAATCTCTCTCTGATGAACAGGAACCATCCCTTCAACAATGTTGGAGGCAGAAAGAAATCTTTTTATTCTATCGTCTTTGTTATCAAACGCAATTCCAACATATTTTTTATCATCTTTAACCCATTTGACGTGGCCTAAAAATGTTACCTCTTTTCCCTTCCAGTGGACCGATCCCCTTATTTCATCTCCTACTACCAAAGATGAAACACCATCTTTTAATACTGCCTTCATTCCAGAAAGAGAGATATCTTGCACCTCAAAGATCATACCATGATCTTTATTCTCATTTCTAAAAGTTAGGTACGTAAATGGGAATCTCGGCAACACCCTTTTTTCTATCTCATGGTACTCTGATGGTACTAAATTCAAATGTCCTTTCGTCATAAAATTCACCTCTTGCTTACCATTATTTTATGATATCTACATATTTTTTGTTAGTAGGCAGAAGTTTGCAAATTAACTTGATTTAACAGTTCAACTTTTGTAAAAATTCTTTTAGCGAGGCAACGATGTTAGAAGATGAAAAAAAATGGGAAATAGATAATCTGCCAAACAGAATAACTCTATTTCGTATCTTGCTTGTCCCAATTATTGTAACGGCCCTAACTATTATTCTTTGGGACATTGGAACTGCTTCTCATAAAGCATTAGGCCACATCGCTGGTTGGACATTCGTAGTGGCCGCAATCACCGATTTTTTTGATGGATATATTGCAAGGAAAAAAAATATCGTCACTGTTTTTGGCTCATTTCTTGATCCAATAGCTGATAAATTTCTAGTAGTAAGCTCACTGATTTTATTGCAAGGGTTAGGTCGAATTCCAACACTCATTGTAATGATTCTTGTTCTTCGAGAGTTTTATATTACTTCTCTACGACTACTTGCTAACAACCAAGGAATAACAATACCCGTAGGAAAATTTGGGAAATTTAAGGCAACAGCTCAAATGATCGGAATACCTATGCTGATGCCAGATGACTCTCTATGGGGAATTCCAATGCATGGGATAGGAACACTTTTTATCTATATCGCCTCGTTCTTCTCTCTTTACTCTGCTGCAGAATACTCCGCAAAATTAATTACAAAAATCAGAAATGCTAAAGCATTTAAAAAAAGACAACAAACATGAGAGAAGTTTTAACTGGTAAAATTCATCAAGCAACCGTGACTGAAGCTAATGTAGCTTATATTGGCAGTATCACAATTGATGAAGATCTCATGATAAAAGCAGACATTTGGGAAGGGCAAAAAGTCTTAGTAGTCAGCAACACAACAGGTGAACGAGTTGAGACTTACACAATAAAAGGAAAACGTGGCAGTGGCCAAATCTGCATGAATGGTGCCGCCGCTCATATTATCAAAAAAGGCGAAGAGGTAATCATAATAGGATTTGGTTTAAGCGATAAACCTATCGCCGCAAAATGCATTTTAGTTGACAAAAACAATCTATTTTCTGCTTATTTATAAGTCAATTACTTACAAAACTTTCCCTCAACTACATTCTTTCTTTTTTGTTGTAATAGATCCATTCCACCTCTAAACCAAAACACTCGGTCCTTTGGTATTTTCCAACTACAAATGGCCTCAATCACAGCATTAGCACTTAAATAACATTTGGGGGACTGGCAATAAAAAACAATATTTTTACTGTTTTGTACAACAGATTCAAGATACTCTTTTGTTAACTCAATATCCTCTTTATCCATAATCTTTGGTGAAACAAATGAACGATTGATTGAACCCATAATATGACATTTCTGGTAATAACTAACTGGGCGAACATCAACAAACTCATATTTAGCCGATTCAATTGCAATTAATTTAGAAACTTCGGCCACAGTGAGAAGCTTAACTCCCTCAATTGGAGATTTATCTGGAAGCTCCTTCCCTCTCGTTATATTGCGATTAAACGATTTATACTCTGGCGCAACTCCACAATCTTGTGGCCACACTCTAAACACCATTAAACCTACAATGCACAGACAGAGTAACTTCATCACCACTCCCCTTCGCGATTTTTTACTTTAATTTACTAACATCAATTATTCTAATATGGGGTGAATAGAAAGTATAGATTTACAAACTAAGCATCATAATTTCAGCATCTTTTTCGGCACCATAAAAATTTTTACTAACCCGAATAAGCTTAAAGGCCAACTTTTGATATAAACTTTTGGCCGCACTATTACCATGTTCAACTTCTAAATAAAATTTTGCAAACCCACTACTTTTCAAATCATCAAGGGCGATTGACATTAGCTTCATCGCAACGCCATCTCTTCTATATTTTGGCCCCACAACAATTTTTTGCAAATGGGCCAAATGATCCTCTCCTAGCAAGTAGAAGAGAGAAAAACCCGCAATGGCCATCCCATCTTTTACAACATAGAGAGCATACCGATCACTACTGGCCAAAGAACTCCTCCAACCATCTTCACTCCATGGAGTTGGAAAATACTCTTGATCCTGAATACGTAGAGCAAAAAGCAGATTATCATCTAACTCATTAAGTGAAATTTTTTTAAACTCTAACTCACTCACTGCTGATAATACTGAACAGTTATCTGTTTTTTCAATGTCACCAAAAAAGATTGCGCCGATTCTTTAGCATCTGTTTTAGTTTTGCCATCAAGAACTTGGCCTTTTTTTAGCTTTCCAAGAAGAAATCTTTCCTGCAAGAACGATTCAGACTTAATTAAATTCCCAAAATATTTTGACCAATTATCAATACTAGGTGCCTCACATTTTTTTAAACTAAGTTTTTCGATAAACTCTTTACTTAAAAAAACGCCCTGCTTTTCTACAAATCCAAAGAGAATTTCTAACGACGAAAGTTGTTTTATAAAATCACGAGCAGAAGTACTATTCTCATCTAATTTTATTTTAGTGTAATCATAATTATCCAATCGCATTGTAGTAAGCAGTAGCGAATCTGGAAGAACACATTTAAACAGCTTAATCTCACTAATTTGATCTTTTACGTCTGATAAAAAAAAGATTGAATCCTTTACTCTAAACAGCGCACTGTCTTCAGTTATGACAACCTTTGGTGTCAAAGCAAAACAATTGAAGGAGAAAACTAAAAAAATAAGTTGTAACTTAATAAACTTTTTCACGATTATATTGGAGATCCGATCTCTAAATCACTCAGTGTGCTGGCAGCATTAAAGCTGTTATCTTCAAGATAAAAACGTACTTTCCTAGATGAACAGAATGTATAACCATCTTTTCCTCTAACAATATACCTTCTCTTTGTTCCACCCTTTGGAGGCTCTATTAATTTTCTTAACCTGCTAATACTTGTATAAATTAACTTATCATGAATTAGTGGATTATAGTTATCCTTCCAAATTCTCTTTGCTAATACATCCTTATCGAAATAAGTTCCGACATTGTTTGCAAGAAGAAATAGAATTTCGAGCAAAACAAATCGATGTTTAAAATCAATAGTTCCAAGTGTCCGCTCAACGATCTTTCTATTGACTCTATCTAAATAGATGTCAACATTTGAATCTGTAACATCTTCAATCTCGCTTTGGACCAAAAGAGTGAGTCTTTTAAAAACTTTTGTATCTGTAACATCTTTTGCCAAATTAAAATATGTAAGGGCAGTACCGTATTCACCTTTTTTCTTATAGATTTTTCCTCGACTAACGTAGATATATCCGATGAGATTCCAGCAATGCTTTCCTCTGAGGTGAACGCATGCCATCTGAAAAAATTTTTCCGCTTTTTCATACTGATCTAAATCCAGATAAATATTTCCAGAAAGAAGGTACATCGAGCCACACAGATAGGACTTATCAATTACCGCTAAAAGTTGAGTTAGATGATTAATATAATCCAAGGCAGAGTCAAAATTTTTCAAATGGAAATTGGCCTTAGCAAGGGCCAAAAGACATTTTGCCTGCAACTCGTAATCATTTTCAATTTTCGCCTGTTTGATAGCAATTTCTAAAATATCCTTAGAAGCAGAGTAATCTAGATGGTAAGATTTAATCATACCACAATTATAAAAATACTCTCCGCTAAGAAAACCCAGCTGCCTCGCTGCCTGCTCTATTAACTGCTCAGACTTATCGACTAACTCTGTTACACAACTGCTATCCATTCTTTCATGACAGATTCTTATTAAAAAACCGAGTATTTTAAATTGAACAAAGATATCTCGAGGTATTTGAACGTATTGCAACGCTTTTTTAAAATGCTCTTCAGCTAATCCAAGATCGGCCTTATCATAAAAGATTTTTCCTAAAGAGTAGTTACGTTCTAACTCCTCTTTGGCACGATCTAAATCTTGGACAGTATCAGAAAATACGCTGCTTACGTCCATGTTCGTAGATAGACTCTCTCCAAGTTTTCTTTTTATAAACTGATCTTGCATGAATTTCCCCACCAAGGGCCAACGCTGGCAAACATATGTAGCATATTGCATAAAGAATAGTCAAATCACTATGTTTGATATATAAATATGTTACCAAATTTTTAGAATATTAATTGGAGACTTCAATGAATAATAAAACAGTTGAGCTTGACATTGACACAATTCGCCATTCAACAGCACACCTTATGGCCCAAGCAATCAAGCGTGTATTTACAGGAAAAGAAATTCAGTTTGGCATTGGGCCAGTAATTGAGAACGGATTTTACTACGACATTGGAATCGACCATCAAATAACAGAAACTGACCTAAAGAATATCCAAGAAGAGATGAAAAAAATCATCAAAGAGAAACTACCAATAGAGCGGAAAATTTTAAGCAAACAAGATGCCGTTAACTATTTTAATGAGACAAAACAGCTTTACAAAGTTGAACTAATCAATGAGCTACCACTCGATACTGAGATCTCTATTTATACTCAAGGAGAATTTACCGATCTATGTAAAGGGCCACACGCTAATAGTACTGGACAGATTCCGATGAGTTTTAAACTACTAAACGTTGCCGGGGCATATTGGAGAGGCGATGAAAAAAGACCGATGCTCCAAAGAGTTTACGCGACCTGCTTTAACACTAAAGATGAATTGCAGGCCCATCTTCATTTTCTTGAACAAGCAAAAAAATTGGATCACCGAAAACTTGGAAAAGAACTTTCACTGTTTTTACTAGATCCAGTTGCTCCAGGTTCTCCTTTCTTCATGCCAAAGGGTGCACATATCTACAATGCATTAGTTGATTATATGAGAAGGATCTATAAAAAATTTGGTTATCAAGAGGTAATTACCCCACAAATTCTTGAATCTTCTCTTTGGAAAACAAGTGGACACTACGACCATTACAAAGAGAATATGTTTTTTACTAGTTGTGAAGAAAAAGAGTACGCAGTTAAACCTATGAACTGTCCTTGTCACATGCTTATGTATAAACATTTTAAATATAGCTACCGCGATCTTCCGATGAGATATGCAGATTTTGGCCGCATTCACAGATACGAAAAATCTGGTACTTTAGCAGGGCTAACAAGAGTTCGAACTTTTTGCCAAGACGATGCTCATATTTTTATCCAGCTAGATAAAATTCAAAGTGAAATTTCATCTCTTATGGAGATGTTTTTTACGACCTACCGCCACTTTGGATTTAATGACATCATTGTCAATCTTTCTACCCGACCTGAAAAAAAATCTGGTGACGATGCAACCTGGGATATAGCAGAAAATGCACTAAAAAGTGCACTTGAAAAATCCGGATACCCATACCGAATTAAAGAGGGAGATGGCGCTTTTTATGGCCCCAAAATTGATGTCGAGGTTGCAGACGCAATTAAGAGATACCATCAACTTGGAACCATCCAACTAGATTTTCAACTACCGGCCAGATTTGATCTGAAATTTACAAATAGCAAAGGCGAAGAGGAACAACCTGTGGTCATTCATAGAGCACTACTTGGTTCTCTTGAAAGATTTATTGGCATTTTTATTGAACATGTAGGAGGAGCGTTTCCATTTTGGATTGCACCAGAACAAGCTGTAATTGTCCCAATTAATGATGCTCACTTAGATTTTTGCAAGACACTTCAAACGAAACTAACCTCTCTAGGATTAAGAATAACCGTTGATGATCGAAATGAGTCAATGGGGTTTAAAACGAGACAAATCCAAAAAACAAAAATTCCGTTCATGCTAGTTATTGGAGATAAAGAGATCGAGGGTAATAGTGTCAGCGCTAGAAAATATGGAGAAAGCGAGAGTGAAACATTATCTGTAGATGCTTTAATACAGAGGTTCCTAACGCTCGATCAAGAAAAAGTTCCAAAAGAGTTGAGATAATTAAAACAGGAGGTTTTTATGGATAACAAAAGAAACGTTCTACTTTTATCAGGAGGAGGAGGAAGTGAACATGAGATCTCTCAAATCTCTGCAAAACATATCCTTGCCTCTTTGCAATCAATTTATAACTTAATTCATATTGAACTGACTAAAAATGGCGAATACATCGATCTTTTAAGCAACCAAAAATGCACATTCTACAGCAATGGCGATCTTTTTATCGGTGAAAAGCAACTCCTTTATAATTTTGTCATCCCATGTTTTCATGGTTATCCAGGTGAGACTGGAGAGATTGGTGCTCTCTTTGATATGGCAAAAATTAAATATCTAGGCCAAAAGTGTGAGCAAAGTGTTATCTGTTTTAATAAAATTACCACAAAACTCTGGTTAAGCGCTCTTGGAATACCAAACACCCCATACATTATTGCAAAAAATCCAACAGATTTGGCAAAAGCAAAAGAGAAGTTTAAAGAATGGAAAAAATGTTTTGTGAAAGCATCCAACCAAGGATCTTCTGTTGGCTGTTACATGGTTAATGACATTAAACAACTTGAGAGTAGTATCGTTGATGCATTTAATTACTCAGAGTTTGTCTTAATCGAAAAAGCGATTAAAGGAAGAGAGCTTGAGGTCGCTGTGTATGAATATGAGGGGAAAATTATTGCCTCAAATCCTGGCGAAATTATTGTTCCAGAGAACGATTTTTACTCTTACACTGAGAAATATTCAAGCCACAGTAAAACGAAGACCGTAATAACCGCAAAAGATCTTTCAGAAGAGGTGATAGCATCTCTAAAAGAGATGTCAATAAAAGCATTTGAAGGGATTAAACTGCGCCATCTTTCAAGAGTAGATTTTTTCTATACAAGTTCTGGCGAAATTTACCTAAACGAGATTAATACATTTCCAGGGTTAACACCAATATCTATGTTTCCAAAAATGATGGAGGCAACTGGCCACTCCTTTACTAAATTTTTAACCGACATAATTAATGCAAACTAACTTAATTTATCACAAACCAAAAAAAGATTTCGTGGCCGTTCTCTCTATTCCACACTCTGGTGAATTTATTCCAAAAGAGATTGGGAAATACTTAATCGAAGATACGGTTGCCCTATCAAAAGATGTTGATACAGCTGTTGATAGCTTAATAGATATTGAACAACTTACTGATAATGGTATCGCCGTCATAATTTCTAAAATGCACAGAGCGGCGATCGATATCAATCGAAGCCGAGATAAGGCCCTACTCTGCTGGAAACAAAATACCTGGGGCGAACAACTTGTTATTAGCGAACCTTCTATAGTAGATTCTGAGAAATTTTTAACCGAATATTACGATCCATACTATACAATGCTAACAACAATGGTAGCAATGGCCTCAAAGAGTGGTAATCCAACACCTTTTGTCGATCTTCACAGTATGCCGTCAGCTCCAACAAGCTACCATTTAAAACTAAACCCTACACAAAACGTAAACAGGGCAGATTTTTGTATTTCAGACCTTGATGGCCAATCATGTCCAGCTTCGTTTATAAATTTTATTTCAGATGAACTAAAGCTAGGCGGTTACTCTACCGCAATTAATGATCCATATTTTGGCGGATACGTTACCCAGTACGTTAATCAACTAAACAGCTCAAATATTCAGATCGAGATCAATCGACGGATCTATCTTGAAGAGAGTACAAGAACAGTAAATGAACAATTAAGAAATAAACTTAAACCGATTTTAACAGACTCTTTAATTAGGTTACTCTCGACTAATAACCTAAAAGAGTGCGTTGAATGCTAATGGTGGGCCGCTAGTAATACATGCTGCAATTTCTGGATTAAAAATTATATTTTTCTTTTCTCCATCAAACCATCTGATAAAAATCTTTTGAGTTATGAATTACCCAACCATCTTCGTAAAACATTTCGTTGGTATAGCAATCGATCTTTTTCTCACTACTACCTCCAACAAATATGATTTTTGTCATTATTGTCATAGCGAAGATAAATCTTTAATTACCATTGACGAGCTCTGCTAGCTTGGTATTATCTGTAATAAGATTTATATTGAGGAGCACTTATGTTTGGATTAGGTACTGGTGAGTTAATTATAATTGGAATCGTACTTTTTATTTTTATCGGGCCCAAAAGACTTCCTCTCCTTGGAAGCTCAATTGCCAAAGGGATTAAAAATTTTAAAACTGAGATGAAAGATTCTGCTCTATCTAAAGACGACAATTAGTCTCAATTATTAATCTTTGCCTATGCAAACTATTCATAAAATCTCAGGTTATATTGCTACACTTTATTTGATTCATTATCACAAAAATAACAATCTACTTTTACTTGATAGTGGCTGTAGTTGCGATGTTAAAATTGTAAAAAACTATATAGAAACGATACTCCAACTAAAAATAGAAAACTTAAAACTAGTTTGCATCTCTCATGCCCATCCAGATCACTCTGGAGGTGCATCTTATTACAAAAAAAAATATGGTGTACCTATTGCTGGCAATCCATCTCTAAATTACTGGTATAAAGGATTTAGTGGTTTTATAACTTACATTATCGATATTATGCTTACCTATCTCGTGGCCAAAAAAAAGAAAAAAGGATTTGCAAACATCTATTTCCCAAGAAAAGTAGAGCTAGACATTTTACTATCAGACAATATGCCACTACCAAACTTTAATGATTGGTTAACACTATTAACACCTGGCCATACGGACTCTGACCTAACGTTTTTTAATAAAGATCTTTCTGTTGCATATATCGGTGACAAAATCATCTCTGCCCCCCCAGCATATTTTCGTCCTTATCCTATTAGCAAACCTGATGAGTATAAAAAGTCGTTACAAAAATTTATCGACTTAAAGATCTCTACTTTTTTACTAGCGCATAATGGAGAAAGAAAAATTCCTGACAAACTATTTAGTACGCTGATAAACTCAACGCCATCCTCTCCTCGAGTACACAAGAGTGATCTATTTAGAATTTTAAGTGGAATCCTTAACCCTTTTAAGTAAAAAATTATGGAAAACGATCACCCAGAAAAAATAGAGTTAACAATCCGCGAATTAGATGAGATTACTTCAAAAGAAAAAAATTTTTGGGATATTTTAGATGCCGCCGTAACTCTTGATGTTCAAAAAGGACATTTAAAATGGTCAATTACAGATGTTGCAAAAAATTCTGGTCATTCCAGAACTCTCGTCTATTACTATTTTGGTAAATCTAAAGAAAACATCCTAAAAGAAGCGATAAATTTCTTCAACCGATTTGTTTTAGGCACAACACCTGGCCAGTTGGATTACTGATAAAAAAGATAACTAATTAATGATCTGACAGACGTTAACAACTCTTTTATCTTCAGGCCCTGGTTCTTTGCCTGTAGGATCTTTATCATTAACAAAAGATATTAGCGGAAGAATGATTAGAGATATCATAACTAAAATTTTTTTCATATGGACCTCAATCTGAGAATAGCCCCTAAAAGACGTGTTGACAACAGTTCAAAATATAGTTTGCCATTTCAATCAAGTAAGTTATAAAATTTTTTGACCATATTTTTATATAAAAGGAGTCATATATGAAACGTCTATCTTGCGCGGCATTATTTCTTTTGTTCTCTATTTCAGCTTACTCAAACATTATAACTCAAACAATCTGTGGAAAAACTGACGATCGAATTCCGTCTAACGACCCACGAGTTGGAAGGATTCTAAGATCTGATACTGAGTCGTTTGGATGCAGCGGTGCGCTAATCGGTAGAAATTGTATGATCACAGCTGGACATTGCGAAGATTTTTTAAAATTTGTCGAGTTTAATATACCAAGTATGAGCGGAGTTAACTCTGCCAAAGAAGATCTATATAATGTAATAGATTTTACTAAAGGTAATACTTACTCTTATGGGTCTGACTGGGCCGTAATAAAACTAGCTCCAAACCTTATTACAAAAAAATATCCTGGTGACGTTCAAGGTTTTTTTCAAATATCAACTGATGGAGCAAAGAAAAACAGTTTAGTTAGGGTCACGGGAAACGGCACTGATGCAAACGATCCAGATTTAAATTTTACCCAACAAACACACTTTGGTTCGATAAAAAGTTTAGTGGGAGGCCTTATTCTTTCATATAGTGTCGACACAACTGGAGGAAATTCAGGATCTCCAGTTATCGATGAAGACAGTGACGAAATTGTTGCTATCCACACGAATGGAACGTGTGACAGCAACGAATACTCAGCTAACTATGGAACCGCAGTAAAAAATAACAGACCATTGTTAGATGCGATTAACAAATGTTTAAGTAAATAAGTCTAACATGTTTTCCAAAAATCCCCTATAGCTATAAGAAATTTTGGCCTGGAATTTCATCATAAAGATTTGTGATAAAATCTATCAACCAACCATTTACAGGAGAACGCTATGGCAATGATCAACTGGTCAAACGATTTTAGTGTTAA
>DYOQ01000032.1:0-10948 GCA_020720455.1 Bdellovibrio sp. | reverse complement strand
TTATCAAGAAAACCGATATGGCATATTCTGGTTTCTTGTCTGAAAAGGGTGCAAAGTAATTGTATTTCACGTTACATTCTAAAATATCACTTAATTAAATGATCACCATCATTCTTGGATAGTTTCTATTCAGATATAATTTATTTGTTATAAACTTTTTCAGGGGATTGATATGTCTCATGGTGAATCGACCGATTGGGGACGAGATACTTCGGCCAAATATAAAAGCAAGATCGGAATCTACATGTTTATCCTGTACACTCTTATTTATTCTATCTTTGTTATAATAAATAGCCTATCGCCAAAGCTCATGGGCATCCCACTCTATGGGCTAAACGTGGCCATTGTTTACGGTTTTGGCCTAATCGTTTTTGCTCTATTTCTCGCAGTCATCTACAACGCATTATGTACGAGAATGGAAGCAAAGCTCATCAATGAGTCTAAAATGGCGGAGATTTGGTATGATAAACTAAAAAAAGAGAACAAAATTCCAAAAGAGTTTGATCGAGAGAAAGTTCTCACATTTTGTGATGTTCTAATTTCTATGAATGCAGAGGTCAATCTAGATTTAAAAGGGCCAAATTTGACAGTAATTGAAGCGTTCCAATCACTGTTTGAAAAAAATGAATCAGGAGATAAATAATGAAATATGAAGCTTCAGCATGGGCCATTACTGTTTTTATATCGTTCGTCTCATTAGTATTATGGATGTCTTACTATTTTGCGAAAAAAACAAAATCAGCGAAGAGTTATTATGCAGCGGGGGGAAATATTCATTGGGCGATAAACGGAATCGCTTTTGCGGGTGACTACCTGTCGGCAGCATCTTTCCTAGGAATTTGTGGAATGATTGCTACTGCTGGTTACGATGGCTTCTTATACTCAATAGGATATTTAGCTGGTTGGATTGTAGCACTTTTTGTTGTAGCAGAACCGATGAAGAAGCTTGGAAAATATACCTTTACCGATGCTCTAGATTCTAAATTTAACTCAAAGGCAATTCAGTTAGTCGCTGCAATAAGCACGCTTGTCGTCTCTCTTTTTTATCTTATTCCACAAATGGTTGGAGCAGGAGTTATAGTAACACCACTTCTAGGACTTCCTCATTGGGCCGGAGTCATAATGGTAGGAACTATTGTAATTATCATTGTTGCAACAGCAGGAATGACTTCAACTACGTATGTTCAGTTTTTAAAAGGTGGCCTTCTTGTTATCTTTTCAACGGCACTTACGGTTGCACTTTTTACAAGAGGATTTAATGTCGTTCCTGAGACTGATGGGTTTCGCAACTATAACACTATCTCTTTTATAAAAGATGATACTGGCCCCATCACACTATCTGATCCATCGTATATCGTACCACCTGATGCACTTACGTCTACGCTTTATAACAGTGGTATTTTAAAGCTAAGTAAAAATGGCCAAACAACTTATTGGAAAATAGATGAGAAAAAAAGTTTATTGATTGAAACACAATCAATTATTGAAAGCAAAGAGCAAGGAAAACTATATAATGGTGCTCCTAGAACCGAAGGGTTATTTTTCCCTGTAGGAAACATCGCAACTCTTATTGTAAACGGTGAAACAAAGCAGGAACTGAAAAATTTAGATCCAATCAGTTTCATCTCAACTTTAAGAGAGAGCAAAATTATTACATGGAAATCAATTAAAGGAAAAGATGGCGACAGCACCATTACTCTCTATTATCCAAAAGAGACACTAGGAGCAGAACTTTTAACATCTGGTCAAAAATTTAAAGTCGATAAAGAAAAAGGGGCAAACTGGAAAGATAAGTTAAATTTTGTCTCTTTAATGCTTGCTCTGTTTCTTGGAACAGCGGCACTACCACATATTCTAATTCGTTACTACACAGTTCCAAGTCCAGCATGCGCTAGAAAATCGACAATAGTTGCTATTGCTTCAATTGGTTTTTTCTATGTTCTTACTCTCTATATGGGACTTGGTGCAATGATTAGTGGCGTCCTCGACATGAGTGATACAAATATGGCAGCGCCACTTCTGGCAAAATCTTTTGGTATTTTTCTTTTTGCCGTAATTAGCGCAATTGCGTTTGCAACAATTCTTGGAACAGTCTCTGGACTCATTGTTGCGGCATCAGGGGCCATCGCTAGAGATATTATCCATAACTTTATGGGCAAACATTACGATGATCACACACAAGTTAAAATCGGTAAAATTGCTGCTGTTTGCGTAGGTATAATTGCGATGATTCTTGGAGTAATTTATGAGGGAATGAACGTCTCTTACCTAGTTGGCTGGGCCTTTGCAGTTGCTGCCTCAGCAAATCTTCCAGCAATCATTATGTTACTCTTTTGGAAAAAAACTACAGCAAATGGAATTGCGGCATCTGTTCTTGTTGGACTCATCTCTGCAATGACACTAATTCTTTTATCTCCTGAGATGTATGTCCAACTCTATGGACTAAAAGCTGAAGATGCTCTCTTTGGAATAGATAGTCCGGCAATTGTCTCTGTACCACTAAGTTTTCTAACTCTTGTGATAGTTTCGCTGTTTACTCAACAAAAAAAAGCGATGACTAAAGAAAAAAGAAAAGAACCGACGCTAACTCCAGCGACAGAAAGAGGTATCTAATTACAAAATAGTTTGTAATTGCTCAGTTAAAGATTTTACGATTTTGCTTCTTAGTGGTTTTAACAAAAATGATAGGGTTAACTTACCCATCAGCATTGAATCAGAGAATGTAAAATCGACAGAAAAACCTCCACCTTTTGCAGTAACAACTAAGGCCTCTTCATAATAATCAATATTAACGTCAATTCCAAATTTTTCTGAAACTGTTTCAGGAGTAATAATCTCTTTAACTTTCTTAAAAGCTTCGAGACTATTTTTACAAGAACGGTAAGAGATCTCTATGTCCATTAGTTTCTCCCTGTTGACCCAAATCCTCCGCTACCTCTTTTACTATCTTCAAGCGATTCACTTATTAAAAAATTGGCCTGTAATACTTTAGCAAGTACAAGCTGTGCGATTCTATCACCATGCTTTATCACTTCAATATTTTTTCCGAGATTACCGAGAATAATTTTTAACTCTCCCCTATAATCTGAATCAATCGTACCAGGTGAATTAACAATCATTAAACCAGTTTTCAGAGCTAATCCTGAACGTGGTCTAACCTGAATCTCAAAACCTTCAGGAATCTGCAAAGCTATCCCCGTAGGGATCAAGACTCGAGCAGATGGAGAGATTTTTATCTCTTCACCTTTTCCAAGAGAGGCCCGAACATCAGCACCAGCACTACCTAGCGTTTCATAGCTAGGTAGTGCTAAATCCTGATCAAAATTTTCTAAGATTTTGACTTTTACAGTCTGATTCATAACCTATTTTTTTGAAGGTAGTGACTTAACCGCTTTAGCAGAGAGTTTTAAACGGCCCATCTTATCTATTTCAAGAAGTCTAACTTGAATTTTATCGCCAACTGCCACGTAATCGTTAAGATCTGTAACTCTCTCATCTGCTATCTCTGATACATGAACAAGTCCTGATACACCTTCAGCTATATCAACAAATGTTCCATAATCTTTAATTGAGACAACTACTGCTGTGTAATCTAACCCAACTTCTGGGCCATTGATTTGCATATCGACAACTCCTAAACACGCGTTTAGTTTTTCTACATCAGCACCGATAATTTTTACAAGACCACTCTCTTCAATCTCTATGTCAAGGCCAAAACTCTCTTGTAGTTTTTTGATATTTTTACCACCTGGCCCAATTAAAGCTCCGATCTTATCAACAGGAATATTTAGAGTTAACATTCTAGGAACACCATCTTTTAACTCTTTTCTATGAGTGCAAACTGTTTTATTCATCTCACCTAGAATATGTAGTCTTCCATCTTTTGCTCTTGCTAATGCCTCTTCAATAATTTCATTCTTTAGGCCATCAATTTTAATATCCATCTGAATAGCAGTAAT
Organism: Bdellovibrio sp.; assembly: GCA_020720455.1. Lineage (GTDB taxonomy): Bacteria > Bdellovibrionota > Bacteriovoracia > Bacteriovoracales > Bacteriovoracaceae > DYOQ01. The sequence continues at coordinate 6,989 of DYOQ01000032.1, read as the reverse complement.
TCCATTTTTAGTCCCAGCAACTTTAAAATCCATATCACCCAAATGATCTTCATCACCAAGGATATCTGTTAAAATTTTAAATTTGTTTCCTTCCGCAACAAGTCCCATCGCTACACCTGCTACAGGGGACTTTATTGGAACTCCTGCATCCATCAGGGCCATAGAACCTGAACAAACACTTCCCATAGAAGAAGAGCCATTAGATTCTAAAACCTCACAGACAATTCTCACGGTATACGGAAAATCCTCTTTTGACGGGAGAACTTGTTTCAGTGCTCGCTCTGCTAAATTACCATGGCCAAGCTCTCTTCTACCTACACTAAACTTACTTTTGGCCTCACCAACAGAGAACGGTGGGAAATTATAGTGAAGATAAAAACTATAATAAACAGTACCACTAATTTGATCACTCATCTGTTCACCACTGCTACCACCAATTGTAACAGTCGCCATAACTTGAGTCTCTCCTCTTGTAAAAAGACTTGAGCCATGCGGTGTTGTAAGAATATCAACCTCAGTCTGAATTGGCCGAACTTGATTTAACTTCCTGCCAGCTATTCTGTACTCTTTTTCCAAGATATCAGTTCTCATCGCCTTATACAGCATCTCGTCCACAACCTTAACGGCCTCTTTTCCAAAACTTGATTTTTCAGTTAAACTATAAGTTGCAAAATTTGCTTCTAACTCTTTTGCTACAGTTGCCTCAAGCTTATGTACTGATTTTTGTCTCTCAAGTTTTTCGTTAATGTTAAGAGACTCTCTAACATTCGTTGAAAATCTTTTAGTACACTCAGAGATAATTTTTTCATTTGAAGCAGCAGAGACAAACTCTCTCTTTGCTTTACCAACCTCTTTCTTAATTCCATCTAAAAAGTTACAGAATCCTTTTATGTGTCCATGAGCAAAAGTTATTGCTTCTAGCATTTCAGCTTCAGTAACCTCTTTGGCCTCACCCTCGACCATCAAAATTGCATCACTTGAAGCACTGACCACTAACTCCATATCTGAGAGGGCCCACTGATCATGCTTTGGATTGATAACAAACTTCCCATCAACTCTACCAACTTTTACCGTTCCGATAGATTTTTCAAACGGAATGTCTGAAATATTGACAGCAGCACTAGCTCCTAGTGCTGCTAAAACTTCAGGATCTCCACCATCTTTATATGAAAGCACTGTCGCAGAGACTACAGTTTCAAACATGTACCCCTTTGGAAAAAGTGGTCTCATTGGACGATCGATCAATCTTGCATTCAACGTCTCTTTCGTAGAAGGCTTGGCCTCTCGTTTAAAAAAACCGCCTAAAAACTTTCCAGCGGCATACGCTTTCTCGATATACTCAACAGTTAGAGGAAAAAAATCTTGTCCATCTTTTGCCACTGTTGCTGAGCAAATTGTTACTAATACTTGTGTTCCTTCAGAAGAAACTAGAACAGATCCATCGGCCTGCTTGGCCATTCTACCAACTTCAATAGTTACATTCTTACCACCTAAATTGATAGTAAACTCTCTTTTCTTACTGTTCATACAGCTCCTTGGGTTTTTTGAAATGAAATAAGGGCAAAAAAATAATGTATCAATGTTATTTTCTTATGCCTAATTCTTTAATTAAATTTGAGTAACGAGTCGTGTCCTGATCTTGAAGATATTTTAAAATAGCTTTTCTCTTTCCAACCATTTTTAACAATCCACGATTTGAGTGATAATCGTGATCATGTTTTTCAAAGTGTGGAGCAAGCGCTTTAATATTCTCAGTTAAAAGCGCAACTTGAACCTCAGCTCTTCCTGTGTCATTCTCATTTTTTCCAAACTTTTTAACAATCTCTAACGTCTTCTCTTTTGTAATCATCTTAAACTCTCCTTTTGCTACAAATCTTTCTTGGCGGAGTAAGGAAATTATCTTCGCAAACCAGGCCAAAAATATAAAACTACATGCAGTGTATTATCTAATAAATTCAGACATGTAAACCTTTAACTTTGAAATTAATCGTTCCTCTATCTGGCGAATTCGCTCTCTTGAGACTCCATACTCATCGGCGATTGTTTGAAGCGAGGGCTGAACTTCACTAAGTAGCCGTTTTTTAAAGATTTCGCTATCTCTCTCATTCAATGAGTTAATAAACCCACCAAGATTTTCATGTAAAAAGGCAACCTCTTGACGCCTAGCAAGATCATCGTCGATCAATTCCGACTCTCCAGCAACTATATCGCCGACGGTCGCAGCTCCTCCCTCTTCAAGAGGTAGATCCATGCTAATTTCCCCACCCTCTTCGCCAAGTCTTTTCTCCATAACTAAAACAGAATTTTCACTAACACCTAAATTTTGAGAGATGGCCTTAGCATCTGGCCGAATACCTTTACTCTCCAATCTGTTTTTTTCTCTAATTAAATTATAAAAAAGTTTTTTCTGTTCGTTAGTTGTTCCAATCTTTACAAGTCTAAAATTATCTAAAATAAATTTTAAAATATATGATTTAATCCACCAACTTGCGTAGTAAGAGAGCTTTGCGCCTCTGTTTGGATCGTATTTTGAAACTGCTTTCATCAAACCGATATTTCCTTCTTGAATTAAGTCCATAACGTTTGGATAAGCAAAGCGATAATCCATCGCAATTTTTACAACGAGTCGTAAATTTGCAGTAACTAATCTTTTAGCAACTTCAACATCTCCACTCTCAAAAAGTTTTTTTGTTAAAATCTCTTCTTGTTCAGGTGTTAGCAACGGATACTTACTGATTTCTCGAAGGTATATGACAAGAGGAGAACCACCTTGGGCACCAGCACCTTCTTTGTAAGTCGTAACTTCTCTGCTCGGGATTAAAACTGGAAGAGATAAATCCTTAGCATCAAATACAACAACTTCTGGTTTTTCTAATGAAGCTTTTATTCCATTCTTTGGAAGGACCTCAACACCTGCAATTTTTTTGACTTTTTTTGTTTTGGCCATGACTAATAATTACTTTCTACTAGGCCACTACCTGTTTGATACTTATAGTGCAAATATTTCAAAGCAAATGTGCCATAGCGAAGTTCAATATCCAAATTATCAAACCCTTTTTTTCTAATTGTAAAATAGCTACTTTTGCTTTCCATCAAATGATCAATCAGGGCGTTGCCTATAATTTTTACTAAACCTTTATTCCAAATGGGGAGTTTAAACTTATCTCGTGTTTTGTCAACAGATCCTTCTATATGTTTAATAAACTGAGCTAAATAGTACTCTTTTTTTTCACTATCTTCCTCTGCTACTTCTGCCCATTTCGCTCTAAACTCCACAAGGAAATTATGTTCAACACTTATGTTAAAATTAAGTTTGATTTTTCCAAGCATATTTGTGTTTTGATCAAACTCACCAAGATTTACATCGTAAACAATCTTTAATGAATTGGCGTACGGCTCAAGATAATATACATCTGCGACTCGTTCAATTGCCAGTGGTTCCTCATAGAAAATATCCGAACTAAACCTATCTGACTGCGACTTGACCCAACGATCAATGTAACTATCCATTCCGGCCTTAAGCGCAGTTTTTGCGCTCACAAAATCTTTGCTCCAAATGATAAAATCTGGAACTTTAGAAATTAGGGCCACAAATTGAGATGACATCAAATAGTGTTCATCAAAACTCTGCTCATCTATCCACTTTTTTATTGTTTCCGACTGATTAACATAGGTAAACTCTGCATCTTGAAAATCATTACAGTACACTCGATCAAAGTCATCTTGAATTGAACTCTCTCCAATTGGCCGAGGCAGGGTTTCTTTAAAAACATGATCACTTGATTTACGACAAATTAGTTGTCTACAAGTAACGTGAAAATCTGAATCTTGCTCTTTCGCAACTGCTATTTCACTCTTTTCATCCCAGACAACGCTTTGATTATTAATCATCCGAATCAACCAGGCCATAATAATAGGATTTTTAACCAAAGGAACAAGAAGTCTTAAATTTTCAACGGCATTACCCCAAGAACAAAACGCTCTAAAGAGTTTAACCGTATAAAGAAACTCTCTATTTAAAATATTCTCTCTAATATCTAGTCCATTTAACGCTTCTGGAAACAGTGGATTACCCTCAATAGATGGCAGTTCAAACTTATTTTCATCTGTATCATATAATTCTAAAAAATATTTTTTCAACTCATCATTACTTATAAGAGAAATATTTTTTGAACAGTAACCTCCAACTAGTTTTTCTACTACTGTTTGATACTGCTCACTTGAAAAGTTTAACTCTTTAGAATAGGCAGCAATTGCTTTCATTGACACCCGCATTCCTGCAAACTGCAACGTAGTTAGCAAGACTCTTTTTGCCTGAACCCTGTCCCAATATTTATTGTAAACAACTTCTGGTTTGTAGAAGCAATAGTTTTTTAAACGCTCACCATCACTAACTAATACTCGATATCCATCAAGCCCATTCAAATATTTTTTATCCACATTTAAGGGATCGCTATTGAGAAATTTCGCCAGGCCCAGCTTTTTTGCACTATAAACTAACTCGGCACGATTTTTGACATCTAATATTTTTTGATCGGCATAAACCGAAAACATGATCATGAATATACATGAACCAGAAATTATCGATGGAATTTTTTTCCTAAATTTAAGAATCATTTTATATCAATCCCCTTTGCTTAACCTTGTCGACTTTTTTGTCGATAATTTTTAAGTGAAAATAGTACAACCAATTTTTATCTCATTACTGATCAATTTCTGCCTAGTAAACATACTATTTGCTGGATATGAACCACCCCTACCCGAAGTGGACTGGAGCAAAATACCTAAAAAAGAGCTAGAGGATATCGATTGGGCCCAGATGTCATTCTTAGAAGTAAGAGAGTATATCAATGACAAAAAAGTTTCAGAAAGACATAGCGATCTTATAACCCTACAAATGGCAAAGTTTGCAATTATTAATGGAAACCCATTAAAAGCGAAATTTTTACTACGTCGAATTAATGATATGAATACAAAGCTTTGGCCAGTTAAAATCAGGTATCTTGCGCTAATCGACTTTATTCTGGAAAATTACGAATCAAGCTACAAACTATATAACTCAAGCGAACTAAACGCACCTTTACAATATCCACAAATATGTCAAATGAAACTCCTCTCCAGTATCGCAATAAACCGCACTGAAGATTTAGAGAGTGAGGTTACTAAATGTTCTGATCGAACGTTTAAAAGCGCTCCGCTCAATCACACTTGGACTAGCTTTATGGTTGACCTTGCTTTAAACGACCAAGATATCTTAAATGGGAACCACCTTGGTGAATTAAATACAGTATTATCCAATGATGATTCGACTGAGATGTGGCTAAAAATGGGTATCTATCTTGGACTTGAAAAGCAGCTTATGCCTCAACTCTCTCTTCTTCCACTCGAAAGATTTAAATCTGATGAGACTAAAGAGTTGTTAGCATTTCTATATTATCGAGTTAGTAATTACGATATAGCATTAAAGCTTATCGCCGATATCACAAGTCCAAATGCTGAAAACATTCGAGGAAATATCTATTTAAAAGATAAGCAGTATGACTTAGCACTTAACCACTTTAAGCTTGCGCTTGGAAAAAAATCAAACTCATTTAATGCTCTAGAGAGGGCAATTCCACTCTCATGGATAGTCGAAAACTACAAAGAAGGATTAAATCTTTTAGAGCTGAAAGTTGCTGATGAGATGGATTTTGGAAGTAGACTCGCACTTAGCGCGGCATTTAAACTACAACTAGACCGATACCAAGATGCCGATAAAGATATCATTAGAGCAACAGATTTTTACAAAGGAATTCCACCTAAAGAGTTATCAATAATTGCAACTTACTCTGCATTAATGAATTATCAACTTGATGAACTAGAGATGCATTCAGATCGCGCTTGTCGTAAAATGTATGATGGAATCTCTTGCTGGCTTAAAACGCAAGTTCTCACTTGGGACAATATCGCCAATCGAATTGCTCAAGACAAATCTACATACCCAGATTCTACTCTTACAATCGAATCTTTAACTGACACATCAAAAACAGTACAACCAATTGATGAGTACTTAATCATCGATCAAGAAGAGATCATCCGCTTAGATCAAGAAATTGCCAAACATAAAAAAGTTTTTATATGGCCATAAAATTACCAAGAAGGAGAAATGTATGACTCAACCAGATACAATATTACTTAGAGTTGGAGATTATCTCTTAAGAGAAGGAGAGCGAAGTGATGCGATGTACTTGTTGCAAAAAGGGAGTCTTGCAGTAATTAAAAGATCAATTAATCACGAGGGGCAAATCGGTACCCTCTATGCGGGAGAACTTGTTGGTGAGATGTCATTCCTCGATAAATCCCCAAGATCTGCTTCAGTAAAAGCAATATCGGAGTGCGAGTTAGTAGAGATACCACATGAAAAGTTTACGGCATTTCTAAATAAACAACCTAAATGGTTTCACGCTCTAATCAATACACTTCTTGAACGTTTAAGAAAGGCAAACACCAGAGTCAAAATCTAGAAATGATCTGAATCTGTACGCTATCAAAAAAAGAAGAGACCCCGAAGGATCTCTCGCACGTGATGGAACTAAACGTTCCTTGTTACCGGTTCCCCGTTTGAACGATAACAAAAAAAATGTATCATTAATTGATATTTGAATCAAATAATAAATTAAATTAAAAAAGGAGAGGCCAATGAATTTTAAATATAGATTAGGATTAGACCTAGGCACAAACTCGATAGGATGGTTTGTTACTGAAACTCATGATGATGGTAGTTTTAAAAAATTTATTGATGGAAACTCTAGGTTATTCCATGATGGAAGAGAACCCAAAACAAAAACTTCAAATGCAGTAAACAGAAGAGAGCATCGTGGAGCGAGAAGAATGCGTGATCGTAAACTACAAAGGATGCAGAAACTTTTAAATTTTTTAGTAAAAAAAGAGTTATGGACGTGTCCATAAATAACCTAGACACTTTGGTATATATTTGAAACTATTTATGA
>DYOQ01000088.1:1627-6549 GCA_020720455.1 Bdellovibrio sp. | reverse complement strand
ACCGAAATGGCAAACTTTAATCTACTATTCTAAATTTTTAAAGAGCAATGCTGAAGGCGAAAAGAAGTATAAAGGATCTGTTGTCCTTTATAGTTCTTTTATCCGCCTTTCAAAGCATGAGGGGGATATTAATCTTTTCAAATCTTTTCGTCAACTATTTTTTTATAAATATTTAAAATTATTTTTTCAACCTAAAAAACGTACAAATATTACACTTTAAGAGGATAACCTGCCTTCTCTAAACCATTAACTAATCGCTCTCTCGCCGATTTTAAGAACTCTCCATCTAAAGTTTTTTCTGGGTCAGAGAATGCCGCACGAAGAGTAATCGCATCATGAATATCATCTAACGCAAAAATATCCACAATTAAGCATGATTCCATCTCTTTTATTTTTGTCTTATTTACAAGGGATAGTATATCACCGATAGCACTTCCTTTTTTTGCTAATACAGTCCAATCAAATGTTGAACACGGATATTTTGAAAGTGGTTTATATTTCACTTTATCTTTAAGAGGCTTCTCTTCTATTTCATTAAGGTCAATAATCATTACAGATAAGTGTCCTTTGATTTTAAATTTAGAAAGAAGCATCGGATGACAAGAAAATATTATCCCTGCGCTCTTGCCCATAATTTTAATATCTAAATTCTCGAATGGATGAGTCCATGCCCAGTCACTTGGGATTAGAGGATTTTTGAATTTATTATTTGCGTTGATAATTTGAAAGTTAATACCTAAATGGTTTAACAATCTTTCACAACTATTTAACAAATCAATATATGGTGTTGACTCTTTGTCGAAAAAAACAATACCTAACTGAGATCTTTCACTCGCAAAATCTTCATTTTTACCAGAGAGATAACTTCTTCCAATCTCAAACATTTTAAATGATGAAAGATTTTTTACATTCACTGCAGAAGCCTCAAGTAATGATGGAATCATTGATGGACGCATTCTATCGTGCTCATTAGAAAGTGAGTTCAATATAACTAAATCACTATCTCGATTTTCACCAGCAAAACATTTTTCCAGTAAATCTTTACCCACAAGAGGATATGTCATTATTTCGTATGCACTACTATTCAACGTTAAAAAAGATCTAATCTTTCGATGTAATGTGTAGGTCGGTGATAACAATATCGGTTTCACACAAAGAGACGGAGATAACGGTGGCATATTATCGTATCCAACGATACGGCCAATCTCCTCGATCAAATCTGCTTCAAACTCAACATCTTTTGTCGCTCGATAACTAGGAACAGTGACTTGCAATTTATTTCCAGACTCTTCAACACCAAATCCAAGAGAAGTGAAAATTCTTTTAATCTCTTGAGCTGAAATTTGATGACCTAAAACAGAACATATTTTTTCTACACTAGTTTTAATCACTAGAGGATTTTTGTTAATTAGACTTGGACCAGCGTACTCAAGTGATCCAACGACACGGGCCTTTGGACAAATTTCCAAAATCAGCTCCAATGTTCGAAGCATAGCTCTCTTACACATAAGGGTATCAAGCGTTTTTTCAAATCGCATTGAAGAATCTGTTCGAAGTCCAAGTCGAGTAGATGTTTTTCTGATATCAACCGCTTTCCAGTTAGCAACTTCTATAAAAATTTTTGTGGTCTTCGTGCTTACTCCACAATTTAACCCTCCCATAATTCCACCAAGAACAAGGGCCCCACTTTTATCGCAAATGACAGTATCAGCTGGGACAATCTCTCGTTCAACTTCATCTAACGTAATAAACTTATATGAGGCCCCACTTTTTTTTATGATAACTTCACTGCCGCTAATTAAGTCACGATCAAAAATATGCAAGGGATTACCGAGCTCAAGCATAACGTAATTGCTAATATCAACGATATTGTTGATTGGCCGAAGGCCAGCAGCAATCAATCTTCGCTGCAACCAACGAGGACTATCATTGACAACAACTCCATCAACATTCAAACCATAATAACCAAGACATGAACAATCACCATCTATTCGAGGAGTGATAGGTGATCTATCTTTTGTAAATTTTGATGTTAGTGACAACTCCCAACTTTGAGTGAATCGGTCCTTGAGTGGCGATTTAAAAATTGTTGCGAACTCTCTGGCAATTCCAAAATGGCCCCACAAATCAGGTCGATGAGTTAGCGATTTGTTATCTACATCTAAAATTATATCTTTTTTTTCTTCCAAATATGTAAGCATATTTTGACCTAAGGGAGCAACAGGTCCTAAATCCATCAACCCTGAAGAATCTTCTGTAAGACCTAGTTCCTGTGTAGAACAGAGCATACCTTCTGAAACTATACCTCTGATTTTTTTAGGTGTAAGGATTAGTCCATCTGGAAACGACGTCCCAATCGGTGCATACGGAACCCTCATTCCAACTTTAACATTAGAAGCTCCACAAACAACCTGAAGATCATCCCCTTTTCCTAATGAAAAGGTTACTAAATTAAGCTTGTCTGCATCAGGATGTTGAGTGATTTTCTTTATTTCTACTACGCAAATTTTTTCTAAATGGGCGCCCGTTTCAACAACACCTTCTACTTCGGCAGTCGCGAGCGTAAACTTCTCGCCAATCTCTTTTGCTGACAGTTTAGGTATTTCCACATAATCATTTAACCACTCAATCGAAATTTTCATATTTACATCCGTCTAATTTTGAATCACTTCTAATAACTTTAATAACTTTTAAATTGAGAAACAAATCTGAGATCTCCACTATGAAAATGGCGAATATCATCAATCCCGTATCTCATCATAACTAACCGATCTAGGCCAAGGCCAAAAGCGAAACCATTATATTTCGCTGGATCAATTCCACTCATTTGCAAAACACTTGGATGAACCATTCCACAAGGAAGAAGCTCAACCCATCCAACCTGCTTACAGACAGAACAACCAGTCCCTCCGCATATCAAGCATTTGATATCTAACTCAAAGCCTGGTTCCACAAACGGAAAAAAACCTGGTCGCAATCTAACCTCAACATCTTTTTTGAAAATTTCACTCAGAAGAACTTTCATAAAATATATTAAATTCGTAACAGAGATATTCTCACCGACCAACATTCCTTCTGTTTGATGAAAAACCATCTCGTGTGAAGCGTCCGTTCGCTCACACCTAAACACTTTCCCTGGAGCTATAAATCTAAATGGCGGCCTGCGCTCTTTCATCCCTCTAATTTGTACACAGCTTGTGTGTGTTCTTAACAACGCTTTTTTTTCAACATCTCCACTTGGACTATGGAACCAGAACGTATCTTGCATATCTCTTGCAGGATGATCGGCCGGAATATTTAGTGCAATAAAATTATTATGCTCATTTTCAATATGTGGACCATCTAAAACTTCAAAACCCATCGACAAAAAGATATTCTCCACTTCTTGTTGGATAAGAGTAATTGGGTGAAGCCCTCCATGTTCATGATTGTTTACAAAAGCAGACTCTACTCTAGTAACATCAACTCGGTTTTGTTTTAAACCATCATTAATCTCTTCAATCTCCGCCTTGTTCAATTTATCCTGAATAATATTTTGAATCTTATCTTTAATTTCATTTGCAACTGGCCCTACCTTTTGTCTCTCTTCAAGTATTAGATCTTTTAACCCTTGTAAAACCTCTGAGACCTCTCCTTTCTTACCAATATACTTTGCTTTTAAGTTCAATATGTCCGCTTTATTTGTCAGCAAAGATATCTCTTTTTCAAACTGCTTAAAAACTGTACCCAACTTCTCAATCATTTACTTGCCCCATACTTAATTATGGGCAAAATGGTAACATTTTTTGAGTGGGTACGCTATCCTTTTGCTTCTTGGAAAAAGAAGGGGGCCGAACGCCCCCTGGGTGAATTGAAAAATATTCAGGAATTCCTTAAAAAGTTGTCCCCTCTAAAAGGCAAACATCTAACAAACATCCTGTCGTAGGCCATTGATCACTCATTGATCCTCATTTTAATTTACGTACTCCTGTTAAAGGTAATAAGGCCCATACCAAAAGCCTGCCTACAACCAAGTTCCATGGGACAAAAAACTAAACATCTCATTTAATTTAACCTCGCTTTTGTTATATATTAACGCACAATCTGATTTGATGATAGCAACGTTTTGGTGCGTTCATACTAACAAACATGTTCATGACAATTAAATCTTGCCAATCATTCGAAATCATAAACATTTTTTAAAATGTAAAATCTTTGAAAACTATTTTTTTGTGAAATAACCGGACAGGATTACTTTAAAAAAAATAATGTCATAGCGATAAATTTTTGTGGCAGCTTTAGTGTATTTAAGGGCCTACGCAATACTACCTACGCAATACTTACGCAATAAAACTTTGTTGATGTAATAGTGATCTGCACCAATTTAGGAAATTGATTACCTCATCGCTACTATAATCTGGGTAGCTCCACTCTAATTTCCTATAACTATTTTTTTGATAAATAAGAGTCAGATCAGAAAAGATACCATCAGAGATATATACTCTGTGAGTAAAATTTTTACCTGTTGCTAGCTGAACATTTTCTAGTGAGATTGTTCCAACATCTAAATTAACCTCTCTCGCTCCATTTGTCTTATCTACACTGTGTGCACCATAACTCATAAAACTATTTTCAATTTCTACGGCCCATAGTTTTGCTTTAACTAGCTCATCTCGAGGAACAGGTGATATCGACGCCATAAAGAAACGCTCTAAGTTTGACGCTTGTCCCATCTCCTTTGAGTAATAGTTTTTCATTGGACAGTATGAGGTATCAAAGCGAACACTTTTCCCGTACCGTTCATTCCACAAAGACTCTAACTTAGCTGATTCGATATTTGTTTTCAGGTATAAAAAACTAGAAAAGATTAATACAGGAGATGGATTTGATAACTCGCTCACAACATAAGATCCATAATTTTAATTTAACTTTTAATTTAACTT
>DYOQ01000088.1:0-1527 GCA_020720455.1 Bdellovibrio sp. | reverse complement strand
TTTTAATTTAACTTTTAATTTAACTTCTTTTTCAAACGTTGATAAAAATCTAACAGTTCAGATTGTGTTACAGTCGCAGTTCCAACCTTTCCGACGACAACTCCCGAACCACAGTTTCCAAGCCACGCTGCTTCGGTCAAACTACCTCCCGCACAGAGTGCTGCAGTAATTAACCCCATCGCAGTATCACCAGCTCCTGAAACATCAAAAACCTCGCTGGCAACCGTTGGTATAATTTCTACCTTGCGATTATCCTTAGATGCTAACGCCATGCCATTGCCACCTAGAGTAACCACAACCATATCGAGTGAAAGTTTATCTAAGAGCACCGAACAGATTTCCTCTATGCTATCTCCTTGATAACCAAAACTTCTCGCAATCATTTTTGATTCACCAAAATTTGGTTTTAGTAAAGATGCTCCTTTGTAATATCCAACAGGGGTATTTCTACTTGGATCAATGCAAACTAATTGCCCTCTTTCTTTATAACTCTTTATTATTCTTTCAAGAACATTTTTAGATAGAGTCCCTTTCCCATAATCTTCGATTATCACCGCTCCACGACCTCGATGAATCTCCTCAACTTTTGAAATAAGTTTTTCGGCAAGCTCTATGGAAATATCTTTTTTTGATTCATAATCAACTCGACAAATCTGCTGCCCCTTAGTCGTTATTCTCACCTTACAACTTGTCGGCTTCTCTATAGTTCTAATCAACCCTATGTTTTGAACACCAGACTCTTCAAGCAAACGTGTTAGTATTGTTCCATTCTCATCATCACCTATTACACCCACTAATTGTGACGGAATATTTAGGGCACTCAGGTTATGAGAAATATTACTGGCCATACCAGGTACCATCCACTCATGAGAAACCTCAATAATTGGAACAGGGGCCTCTGGAGAGATTCTGTTTACATCTCCACATGTATATTTATCAAGACCGACATCACCAACTACTACAATTGGATCAATGTGAGTGAGCTTCGTGGCGAGCTCAACAAACCTACTCTCTTTTATCAAACTTTTCAAAACCATCTACCTTGCAATATATTTCTAAGAGATATTTAACCTAGCAAATGTCCAACAGTCCAATATTTTAATTTTAAAATTGATGTTAAAATTACAAACTATATAGTAGAATGACTTGTTTAATAGGGGGTGCCCCGGTTTCGACAGGAGGTACTGACGTTTTGTAGGCGTGTCTGGGTTGGTCTCATGGCCCAGTAAAAAGGAGACCAAAATTAGTTGGAAACAACGAATACAATTACGCAATGGCCGCTTAGTCGAACCCATGTGTTGAGGGGTTAGCATCCGAAAAACAGAAGCTAACAACCAAGTTGGCCGTCTTGTAAAAAATGTCCATCTGAAGTTGCCGGGAAAATCAGATAAAAAAATCACCGGGGTTTGCTAGTGGCACAAAACTAGATGGCCGGGCCCGTCGGCAATAAATTACGGTATACACACGTAGACTGCACTACAGACGAACTCTTGGACGCGGGTTCAATTCCCGCCACCTCCACCTGAC
>DYOQ01000031.1 GCA_020720455.1 Bdellovibrio sp. | reverse complement strand
TTTAATTCAGCATCAATAATTTCTGAAAAAACTTCAATCGGCTGAGCGCCTTGAACTAAAACCCCATTCACATAAAAAGTTGGTGTTGATTTGACACCAGATTTTGTTGCATCAGCAATATCTTTTTGAACAACACTCTTCATTTCGTGAGAATCTAGACATGCATCAAATTTTTTGCTGTTTAGGCCCATCGCTTTTGCACCCTCTTTAAGTCCTTCAGCATCTAGCTTATTTTGATGAGTGAACATCCAATCATGCATTTTCCAAAATTTACCCTCTAGGTTTGCACACATCGCAGCCTCTGCTGCACCTTGGGCATGATTATGGAAAGAAAGAGGCATATTTTTAAAATAGATTTTTACCTTATCTCCATATTTTTTCTTTATCTCAGCTGCTACCTCATGACCTTTAACACAAAATGGACACTGGAAATCAGAAAACTCAACAATAGTTACCTTTGCATTTTTACCACCAACCATTGGAACATTCTCTCCAATTACAACATCAAATTTTGGTCTTTCTGGTTTTCCAAAAAAAGCTTTAACAGGATTTTTTTCTGTCTCCTTTGCAAGCCACTTTTCAACGTCCACTTTTTTATCTTCCATTTGAAGGAATTTTTTTATTCTGTCTTTTAATCCATCATTAACATGCTCCTTTGGAATACTTCTCTCTTGAATAAATTTTTCGATCTCCTTTTCTGAAACATCTCGATCCTTGCTGATAAACTTTGCTAGGTAATCATCACTAGAAAGTCCATTTTTTCTTGGGTCAGCGTCCATTAGCTTCTCTAGAACAATGGCCTTCAAACGATTTTCTTTAAGGGAAAAAATCTTCATCTCCGCTTCATATAAATCGCTCTCAATCCCATCATAAAACTCTTTCTCTGTTATCTCGATATTACCAACAGTTGCAACAACCCCTTGCTTCGTAGCAATCTGGTTGAAAAGAAAATTTGCTTTAGATTGAACATCTTGATGACATGAAAAAACAAAACCAACTACCAATAAAAAAAGAACTAGAACTTTAATCCTTGTGGACATAATTAACACTCCTTACACATTAAAACCTATTAATTAAAACCTTAATTATACTATCTTGCAAGTTTCTAGAGACATTTTTCCAACCACCAACCTCTTTTTTCAGTGCTGCTCTCTTTGGATCATTAGCTGGCAATGCATCTAACGACTCTCGCTTCTTTTTATTGGTATTCATAATAACAAACGCTTTTTTTTGACCACTCTTACCAAAAAAATACCCCGCAATTGCTGAAGAAAAATCAATTGTTCCTGTCTTTGCCATAACGGTAAATGCAAACCCATCTTTATAAAGTCTCTTCCTAATCCATCCATTATGGCCTGATATCGAAAAAAGATTTCCAAAAAATACATCTTTAAAATTAACATTATGGACCTGTTGCAAAAATTTACCAAACGCTTTTGGTGTCACTTTTGTAACATAACTATGTCCAGAACCATTATCTAGATAGACGCCTGTCCAATCAACACTAGGGTAACGCTCTTTTAAAAAACTTAATAATACTGGGCCTGCTGGAAATGGCGGTTTTTGTCCAAGATACTCTTTAGACGCTTCTAGAAGAATAAGTTCTGCAACCAAGTTGTTACTAAACTCTAACATCTGAGCAATAATATCTATGATCTCGTAACTCTCATGCCACAAAATTTTATTAAATTTATCTACATCAAACCCATTTTTTTTCATTGGAGATGGAATGATGACATTTTGAATGGCAGCAAGTTGTCTGAACATCTCTGCTGTGAATCTACTAGGATCTCTAACAGGGAGTTCATCTATCGCTAGCGATTTATAACTTCGATATCTCCAGACCCAATTTCCACTCTCTTCCACTGCCTCAAATCTTGCCTCTGAAAGATTATCCGTCACTCTTTTAAACTCAATACCAGGCAAATCCATAACCTCTGTAAGCGAACCATCATCTTCTTTGTAAAAAGAGAACCTATTGTAATTAACACTAAGAGCAGAAACTCCTGAATTATCTGTCTGATCTAAATCACCTAGGCCATTAATAACAGTTGCCGTCGGCAAAGAGCTATCAACATAATAAAAATTGCCACTAATTTTATTAACTCCTCTCTTTTTAAGCGCACAGATAAAATTATTCAAATGAGAGGTATAAAGTTGAGGATCACCACCACCAACAAGATACAAATCACCCTTTAACTCTCCATTTTCAATCGATCCAACATAACCGAGAGTAGTCCTTAGTTTAAAACTTGGCTGTAAAACAGATGCTCCCATAATTGAAACAAAAATTTTGGACAAAGATGCAGGGATAAACCCATCTGTCCCATTTAGCGAGTATAACTCTTCGCCGCCAAGATCAAAAACAGCGACACCTAGATTTTCCATCGGCTCTTTTGACTGCTTTATCAAGGAGTCTATTTCTTCATTAATCGTAGTTGCGCTAGAAGAAACAACAACCAACGATGACAACGAAAACAATAACAAAACTATCTTTTTGCTAACAGTAATAATCATTTTGTCTCACCTCTTGAGAAAAAACGTTCGCGTTTTTTTCTTAACCTTACTGATTCGCTAAGCAACTCTCGCAAACGGCACTCTCTCTCACATTTATTACTACCATTTTCTACAAAACTAATAATCGTATCTTTAATCACAGAAATATTTTCAAATACTTTTAAAATTTTAGTCGCCAGCGACCTCGTGTCACCTTTAGAGTATGCCTCTCCGACACTTCCAAATTCAGTGTTTAAAAGTTCCATCGCGATGATATCTTTTGGCATAAGAACAGGCACTGCTGAACCAACAGCAAGTGCTGCATAATCGATAGAGTCAGAACCATCCGAAATATCAATCCATAGATCAAACGAGTGAATAACTCGCTCGATTTTTGATTCGGTATAAAAGTAAACAAAACTCTGCAAATTTAACTTTATGATTTGATTGTAGACAACTCTTGCAAAAGAACTACTCTCATAGTTGGATTCAAAAAGTAGGATCATTTTTAATTTAATATCATCATGAGATACAATCTGCTTAATCGCAAGAAGTAGTGTTTTAACACTCTCTAAATCTCTATTTTCAGAGCACACTCTAGTTCCAAGATAAAACTCTTTTGGCACTTTAGTAAAGAGACTGTACTCATTCTTTCTTTCAAGCGGGTTTGAACAAATTGCGATTTTACCGGCCCTTAGACCGATGAACTCTTCTAGATTTTTTGACATATAAGATGAACTTGCCCATGCAAGATCAACTCTTCTCCGAAGAAACGAATAGATATGTCCTCGGTAATACCTATCAAGCTTTTTAGTGTGATAATACACTAGTGGAATAAAAGGCATATTTCTTAACGCTAGAATTGTTTCCCACAACAACTCTGCACCATATACATGAACAACGTCGATACCATTATTACTAATAACTCGAGAAAGGGCCTTAACTTGAAAAAGTAACGGAATACGCCTAGATCTTAGTGGTTGGTGATAAACTTTTGTACAACTAAACTCTTGAGTAATTCTATCTAGGTACGAGTTTTTTTCAGTATAAAGGTAAGGCATAATCTCATTGCTAACATCTGAGTGACTAACAAGAGATATATCTCTTGCAACAGTTCGTTCTGTAATTCCTCGACCTGAGCTTAGGCATAAAAAAAGAACGTTGGATCTCTTGTCCATAATCAACAATCCTTTCACGAACTAAGGAGAAGGAGAACTATAACTAGTAACCTCACCGGCCAAAGAACCGAGCTTTACCTTTGCCTCAAACTTAAGAGGTTTTCTCCTCTCGTCTGATTCAAACCAAAAAATAAATTTATCTTGATTACCCTTTGGCAAATCGATCTCGGTTGTTGCGCTAACTTTAAGCGCATTATAGCTGGCCCCTTGTATAACAATTTGCTCAGTACCCTCTGCGTGAGTACTAAGTTGCCAAACTTTTCCTTTGTTCATAATGGGAATTATGTACTCTTTACCAATATCGAGAGGTAATCCTCGAATGAATGGGAAAATAGAAAACATATTTTGAGCATAAGTTGGTATTGCTGACTCTTTTTCTGTTTTGCTAATCTGCCCCTTCTTGTCTCGCTTATACCAATAATAGGATTTTTTTTGAGCAAAATCGTAAAGCTGAAGGTCATCAGCATTTTTGCCGCTCTCTCTTTGAACTACTGAGTATTTCATAGGCCGATTACTTTTAATATCAACCAATGTTTCAATCGAATCATCTAATGCATAGATCATACTATAATATTTTGCAGACTTAAGGTTGCCTATATACCGATAGGCCTCAAGGCCTCCTACGTACACAATATCAGAAGATTCCATTGTAATATCACCAACCGTTACTCCAAAATATGTGACTCTAAAAACTGTCTTCTCGCCAAGATACCAACGTGGAGTTGAAGTCGACCAAAAAGTTTCTGATACTTTGTCAAAACCAAGAAACTTCTCTTCCTCTTCTATCTGCTCCTTACTCTTTTCTTCAATTGGTGCAGAAGTAGCAACAGGTTGAGGCAAACTTATGTTCGCTCGTGATTTTTTATTATATTTATTGTTAGAAACTTTCGCAGTTTTTTGGAGTGTCAGATCTTGTTTATTTACAATTAACGGGCCCTGGGTAACTTCAAACTTCGACAAATCTTTCTCTACATTAAACTCTTTTAACACATCTACTTTTTTGCTACTCTTACCAACATCTTCCCCTGTAGCACACGAGACAATCAACACAACAATGGCCGACAAATTTACAAAATTAACAAATTTCATAACTGACCACACCTTGAATATACTCTTTTACTTGTTCTTCTCCAGAAAAGAATTCGACATCAATTTGCAAAAAAAGCGTCTCTTCATCCTCTACAAACTTACGCATTTTCACCATATCTTTTTCTGTCGTTACAACGATCGCACTGTGATGTTTAGCAACTGCTTGATACTCTCTAAACTCTTTTTGAGTATAAGTATGATGGTCAGGTAAAGGATATTTTCCAATCAAAACTACTCCAAGTTTTTCTAATAAAGAAAAAAAATGTTCAGGCGTCGCAATCCCAGCAATTGCAATAGCGTGAACGCCATTCATTTTTTCTTTATCAAAAACTCTATCATAATTTCTATTAAACAGACCTTTAGGTCGATGTCCAACCTCTGCCCAAATAACATCATCTCTAACATACTCTTTAATTGCCTTTTTAAGTGTAGTGACCTGCTCAATACCAGCGACATCGCTGTGTCCGATGACTATTACATCTGCATCACCTAATGAGCTCATTCCCTCTCTTAAATAGCCAAGCGGGGCCACTTTATACCGCTCCATACTCATGGTCGCATCGAAGAGTAGAAGATTAGCATCTCTTCTAAGATTCAAATGTTGATGGCCATCATCAAGCAACACAACATCTGGCATCTCCTTTTCAAAGTAATGGGCCAAGTTATCGGCCCTTTTTTTCCCAACTGCTATTGGAACATTTTTTAATCTTCTAGCTAACAACACAGGCTCATCACCAAAATCACTAGCTTCACCAATAAACCGACTAGAACCAGCGATTAATCCACTACTCGTTTCAAATTTACTTTTATAACCACGAGAAAGAATCATCACTCTTTTTCCTTGGCCTCTTATATATTCAGACAACCAAATGATAAACGGTGTTTTTCCTGTTCCACCAAAAGTAATGTTACCTACAGATATTATCGGAACCTTAAAAGAACGAGAGTTAAAAAATCCAACAAGGTAGAGAAATCTTCGTAATCTATAAAGGCCATCCCACAAAAAGGTAAATGGATAGAGAAAAAAAACCAGTATATACCTCAAACGACTCCTCCACTCGAGCTTAAAACCTCAATCATTTTTTTTACTTCCGGCCCATCACTCCCTTTTGAGAAATCTGCCGTTAACTTAAGTTGTGAGATAATTTTTTCATAAAGAGGCCGGTCTGTTAACCAACATTTTACAATTTTTGCAATATTAAATCCAGAACAGCCATTTTGAACAAGTTCTGGGAATAAAGCAGGAGCTTGGTGCAAAATATTTGCTAAACTAATTGGCCCCTTATATGAGATAAAATTTTCATAAATAAACTCATTAAGAATCGATGTCTTGTAAGCAACAACCGTTGGCAATTGAAAAAGAGCACAAGTAAGAGTGACGGTCCCGCTAGCGGCCAAAGCTACATCTGCCCACAATAGAGCGTCTGCCAAATCTTCGCTCTTAAACTGTTTCTCAATCCTATTTAAATATGGAAGATAGATTCTATTTTCAACACTACTAGTGGTAACAACACCAACCTCAATCCTAAACTCTTTCTTTAAAATCTCAATTGCTGCCAAAAACTCTGGCAGAAGATTTCTGACTTCAAAATTTCTACTGCCTGGAAGTAACACTATTCTTTTGATTCCCCCTTCACGCTCAAAATGAGTTACAACCCTATTAAAGTGATTAAGCCTATCTTGATATGAACGAAGTAATGGATGATTAATTGAGTGTACCTGCTTAACTCCTCTCGCTAAAAACCACTCTTTCTCAAATGGCAAAATTGTAAACAGAGTATCTACTGTTTTAGCTAGAACCTGTGCTCGCCACGCTTTCCATGCCCATGCCTGAGGGGCGACATAGTAAAGTACCTTAACCCCTTTTGCTGATAGTTTTGTTGCTAATTTTAAATTAAAAGTTTGAAAATCTATAAGAATAGCAACTTGGCAACCAGTTCGCTCAACTTCACTTTCAATTTTTTTTAACGCATTAAAATAAAAAGGAATTCGTAGCACTACTTCACTAATACCCCACGATGAAAACTCTTTAAGGTGGAAAAGAGTACGAAATCCTCTCTTAATCATTAGATCGCCACCAACTCCAAAAAAATCACAATGAGGAAACGCTGAAATTAATTCAGGGTAGAACGTTTCACAATGCTCCTCTCCTGACTTTTCCCCAGCAATAATCAAACAACTTTTTTTCATTTAATAAATTTCAGTCTCTTTGCCAGATTCTAGACTTTTAATCACGGCATCAATAAGCTTAAGGGCCCTTGTACCATCGTTAGTAGTAATAATGCTCGGTTCTCCAAAAATTATCGATTTATAAAAATGGTCCTGTTCAATTGCTAAATGGTCTCTTGCTTCATATTCAATAGTCTCTACAAATTTTTCTGGACTAGTTTCACTTCCAGATGCAACAAACAACTTTCGTCTTAATAGATCTACCTGTAAATGGCCAAGTCTCCCAGTCACATCTAGCTTTCGTACCTCTTCAACATGATTTCTTGATGCAATCACAGTACATTTTTTTCCTGACTTAAAATAGAAATCACTGCAGGCATAGTCCCACTTAGTAGTTCTAATTTTATAACCAGTTGACCGAACAGCGCATGGAATCTCTTTTAACAGATATAACATCAGGTCAATGTCATGAATCATCAAATCTTGAACGCAATCAACATCTGTAGCTCTGCCCTTAAATTCGGCAGCTCGCTCTAATCTAGCTGTAACAGCTCCTGCAAAAAAATCATGCCACCTACTAAGATCTTGCCAGATTTTATGGAATCTCTCACTATGGCCAACTTGAACAACTAAATTTTTCTTTTTTTCATACAATTTTTCTATATCGATGCTTTGCTGATATGTTTCAGTAAGGGGCTTCTCACAAAAAACATGTTTATCATGAGATAAAAAATAGTTTAAAAAATCAAAATGGGTGGACGTTGGAGAAACTATGATTGCAGCATCAACCTTATCAACAACAGTGCTAATATCACTCGATATTTCTAAGTTAGGGTATTCTACCTTGGCCTTTTTAAGAGCATCAACACTTTGATCTACTAAGAAGACATTGTTAGTAAACTCCGAATTAAAAATCTTCTGGAGATGCCACCTTCCTAGATGGCCATACCCAATCTGAACCACATTAAGTTTACGTCCACCCATAACAACCTCAATTTAACTAAAGTTAGCAATTCCTATTTTACTCTCTTTAATAAAAGCAACCATGTTCATAATCGTTTCGTTATGTTTAAACTCATCAATAATCTCTTTTTTATCAACAAATGAACGAGGGCCAATTGCAAATGATTCTAATTCAGACTCCATAATTCTATAAAAATCGACAACCTCTGTTATCACATTTTTTTCAAATCCTTGTCTTCTCATTCCAATAATATTTACACCTTTTAACTTAATTCTATTTCCTACAGCTGTACAAAAATGAGGGATATCTCTATCAATTGCAGAGGCTCCACCAATATACGCACCATTACCTAATCGGCAAAACTGAGCAATATTTGTTCCACCACCAACAATAACTCTATTTCCAATTTTAACATGGCCAGCTAAATTTACTGAGTTTGCCAAAACACATTTGTCACCAAGTACTACGTCGTGAGCAAGATGAACATATGCCATTAGAAGAGAGTCGTTTCCAATAATCGTCTCGCCCTTCTCTTTCAGTGTCCCTCTATGAATTGAGGCAAACTCTCTAAACGTATTGCCACTACCTATAATTACTCTAGTTAGTTCACCTCTATAACTTAAATCCTGAGGTGAGGCACCAATTAGACAACAGTGATAAACAGTATTATTCTCACCCATTGTTAAATGGCCATCTAGTTTAACATGAGAGTGGATATCACACCCATCACCAATCTTTACATTTGGCCCAACAATTGTGTACGGCCCAATTTTTACATTCTTACCAATCTCCGCACCCTCTTCAATAATCGCAGTCGGATGAATTAACGGTTTACTCATAGCAACTCCTTTTTTGTTTTTTTAAATAGCTAATGGTTTACTTTTAATGATGCTAACAGTTTAGTTTCTGAAATAGGGTTTCCATCACAACTAATTTTGGCATCAAAACTCATGATCATCCCTCTAATCTTTGTACAGACGGCCTCTATATTTAAAATCATATCTGGAACTACTGGTCGCCTAAAACGAGCAGCATCAACCGATAACAATGCAACCTCTACATTATTTCCACTTGGAGTAGAAAATTTAGATGCCGCAACAAAACAGGCCGCTTGCGCCATCATCTCTATCTGAACAACGCCAGGAAGAATTGGATTGCCTGGAAAATGGCCAGCAAAAATAGGATGCTCTTTTCTTGCCAAAAATGTTGCTTTAACATTTAATCCAACAATCTCCTTGTTATCGCTTATTGTTCCACAAACAACAGGCTTACACTCTTTCTCAATAGCATCAATACTATCTAAAAAAAGAAAAGGCTCCCGGTGCGGGATAAAACTCATAATCTGCTCTTTATTATAAAGCATACTAACCTCTACTCACTCTCTTTCTTTCTTACACATACGGCGAAGAACTGCGCCCTCTTTTAACCAATCTTTTAAATCGGTCGCAGGAAAACCTGCAAGCGTACGTTTCGGCCCAAAATCTTTACTTACAATTGAGGCACCTGCGACTTGGGTTCCAGCACCAATTGTTGTTGATGGGCCAACTCCAGCTTTGCCTCCAAGAACTACAAAATCACCAAGCTTACAGCTGCCACTTACACCTGACTGGCCACACATAATAACTCCATTACCAAGAATAGAGTTGTGGCCAATTTGAACTTGGTTATCAATTTTACTACCAGATCCAATTGTCGTAGGACTAAATGTTCCACTATCGACACAAGAGTTAGTGCCGATTTCAACATCATCACCAATAACTACACCACCAAAATGCCAAATTTTATGATGAACTCCATTAGCATAGTTGTAACCAAAACCATCTGCACCGATGACTGTACCGCTATGAATTCGACACCCATTACCAATCGTTACAAACGGGTAGATCGTTACGTTTGGAAAAATAGTTGTCCGATCACCAATTTTAGATTTTGCCATAACAACAGCACCGGCCATAACGGTTACGTTATCTCCTATTATGACATCCTCGCCAATAAATACAGAAGGGGCAATATCGCACCCATTTCCAATTTGTACTAGGTCGCTTGCTAAACCAGACCGATTGAAACTAACTGAATGGTATTTTTTATCATACGCAAGTTTGGAAAGCAGCGACATTGATAGATCAAAACTGTTGCTAACAACTACAAAGAGAGGAACCCTCTCGCGAAGTATTTGTTCCAGTTCTTTAGAATAGCTATCCCAAAAATTTTTTGCTAACACTATTCCAAAACCACGAACATTACTCTCAATTAGCTTATCAAAAAATTTACGACTCTTGACAAAAATTAAACTAGATGAAGCAACATTCTCCATTGAAGAGATTGTCTCAAACTCACACTGTTCATTCCCAGTAAGAAGAGACAACCCTTTATCAATCTTTAAAATATCACTAACTTTCACTCACACCTGCTTATTTTGCTGGGTATTTACTATTATATGCCTTGATAACAATCGGAGATAAATCTTTTTCCTGCTTACTATAAACAACCGGAGTAGATCTAACTTCAAAAGTAATATCCACTCCAGCATCTTTTGATGTTTGAACGATTACATCGTTAAGCTTTTGAAGAAGTGGTCCCATCATCTCTTTCTCTTTTTCATGAAGCTCTTGTTGAGATTTCTCCATCTGTTGTTGAAGCGCCATTACTTTCCCTTGGATCTCTTGTTGTTTTGCAGCTTTTGCTTTGTCATTCATCACAAGAGATTGCTTTTGAAACTCTTCTTGCATTTTTCTAATTTTTTCCTCTTCACCCTTCAGCTCACCTTGCTTTTTTGCCAAAAGATCTTGCAACTTCGTTTTTGCTTTTGCTCCTTCATCTACGCTCTCTAAAATTTGCTTCACATCAACTTTTCCAACAACAAACCCGTAACTAGCAGAAGTAAAACAAAGAACCGCAACCAGTAACATAATTTTTTTCATAACAATCTCCGTTTATATTTAAAGTTAAAACAACTGTCCTATATCAAAGTGAAACTGTCCTCCCCCTTCTCCGCTCATTGGGTATCCATACTCAAAACGCAAAACGCCAATTGGAGAGAACCACCTAAAACCAAAACCATAATCACCAAAAATTTGGTAATCCTCGTTTTGGCCCATATACTTTTCAAAAACATTACCGCCATCTACAAAAAGCACCCACTTCAATCCGGCCTCTCTTGCAAGCGGATGTTCAAGCTCTAACGATGAATTAACCATCATTAAACCACCATCATTGAATGTTTTAATTATAGTCGTTGTTCCACTAGTAATAGGGACCTGTCTTTTGGGCCCAATTGCATCGTAACCATATCCTCTAAGATTTCGGGAACCTCCGAGAGTAAACTTTTCTGTTCTTGGAACTGGCCTATCTTCAACTTTGCTTAGTTTCGCAACATTCAACCTACTTCTAAAAACAAGGTCGCCAACAACTTTGTAATAATACCTTCCATCTAAATTTGACTTTAACCACTTCTTATCACCACCAAGTCCTGTGTACTCCACAGAGGCTGCTGTAAAATAACCACTAGACGGTTCAAACCTATTATCTCTCTTATCTCTTTGTAGCGTTAACTCTAACCCTGACGACAACCCTTCCTCTTGTTCTTTATTTATCGTAATGTCATCAAGGCTTGTTATCGTCGTATCTTCGAATTTATATACTCCATACACTCTTGTATATTCAGCAATCGGATAACCTAGTCTAGTGTCAAAACCAACTTTGCGATAACTAAAAGCAGAGCTAGCTTCATTATTGGTACGATAAACATCGCCACCTAATGTCCACTTACTATCTAGAAAATATGGATCGGTAAATCCTAAGTTAAAAACTTGAGTCGTGCTCGAGTGAGAAAAGCTAAAACTTAAATTTTGCCCATAACCCATGAAATTTGTCTGCGCAATCGATGCAGACACAAACTCCTTGCTGGCGGTTGAATATCCTGCTCCTAATGAGATCTGCCCAGTATTACGCTCCTTCACACTAATCTCTACGTCGAGAACATCATCTTTACCTTTTGGTGTGACGGTATTAAACACTACACTACCTGGTTCAAAAAAACCTAACCTATTAACATTCTCTTTAGACTCTCTAAGGCCTGTTCCGGTGAACATTTCGCCCTCTCTAATTTTCAACTCTCTTCTGACAACCTTATCTCTTGTCTTTGTATTACCTTTTACAAATATCTTCCCAAAATAAGCTTTTTTACCCTTCTCAAATGAGAACTCGACATCAACCTTGTTCTCACCAGGAACGATTTTCAAATTTCTAAGAACGTTAGCAAACGCATACCCCTTATCTTGATACATCTCAGTTAGAAACTGAAGGTCTGTTCTTAACAATGCTTCAGAGTAAATCTCTCCTCTTTTAAGTTGGATTTTTTTATCTAATTCATTTTCAGTAAAAAGAACTTCACCTTGAAAAGTGATATCGTTAACACTAAACTGCGGTCCTTCATTAAGTTTTGCAGTGATAAAGACCCATTTTTTATCCTCCGAAACAGTCACCTCTGGAACACCCATATTGACTTGCAAATAACCCTTAGTTCGATAAAAATATTTAATCTTTTCTATGTCTGTTTGGAAAGAGAACTCTTTAAAAGAACCACTGCCAGATAACGCTGAAAAAAATGAGTCTTCTCTTGTTTCCATGATGTCTTTTAACTCATCATCAGAGAAAGCTTTATTACCTAAAAAACTAACCTGCTTAATCTTAACTTTTTGAAACTCTTTAACATCAAAATAGAGTTCAATATTTTCATTATTAAGTGTTTTCAATCTATACGAGATAGATGCCAAATAAAAACCTTTCTCTTCATAATGTTTTTGCAACTTCCCTAGATCATTTTTTATTTTGTTGATATCGAGAATGGAAAACTGTTTCGTTTCTAATTGCCCTTTTAACTCATCATCATCGATCCCATCATTTCCTTCAATAACAATTTTACTAACGATAGGTTTCTCTTTAACAACAAATTTTAAAACGCGACGTGGGCCACTGCCTTCAGCGTGCGCTTCAACAAACTCAAAAAAATTCATCTTGTATATCTTTTTGATATCAGCTTGAATTATGTAATTATCTACAACTAGACCAGGCTTAGAACTAATCTTTTCTTTGATTGCCTCTATTTCTACTTTTTTAATTCCCACTACTTCTACTTTTGAAATAGTAAACAGGTCTTTTCGTTCGCCAAGTTGGACCTTTGGCTCAGCTAAAACCACCTGTGACTTCACAATTAAAAAGAATAAAAATAACAAAAATCTTACGTTCCTCACATGAACCATCCGCTCTCCATGCTAATACCAACTTAAAAAATATCAAAGACCAAAAACGGTAACGTACTTTTCTCACTATTACAATCTATTAGTACTTATAATTTAGTGCAGCAAACGGCCATCTTTTAGGGTTATGATGTTAGTAAACTGGGCCGAGACCTCTGCTTCGTGAGTGACTATCACAAGGGTTGTTCCCATATTTTTTGAAAGCTCTTTGAGCATCGCTGTGACTTTAATCATGTTCTCACTATCTAAATTACCCGTTGGCTCATCACAAAGTAGCAGTTTAGGTTTCAGTGATAGTGCTCGCAAAAGACTTATGCGTTGCTGTTCTCCTCCTGAAATTTCATACGGATATTTAGATAGGCACTCGGTAACTCCAAGCGTCTGAGCAAGTGGTATAATAAATTTTTTGACCTCATTACTATTTATATTTCCCACCCTCGCTGGAAGCAAAATATTGTCTAAACAGTTCATCGTAGCGAGTAAATAGTGAAACTGAAAAACAAAACCCAAATCTCTATTCCTGTAATTGGCAAGCAGTTCATCACTCAAACTACCAAGTGTACTCTCTCGAAACCAAATCTCTCCACCAGTAGGCCGTTCCATCCCTCCTAAGAGATAAAGCAGCGTTGATTTTCCTGAACCGGAGTGGCCCTTAATTACGTACTGCTCCCCTTCAAGTAAAGTTAAATTAATATCGTTAAGGGCAACAAATTTACCAAATTTTTTTGTCAGCCTCTCTGTTCGAATTATAATATTTTTGCTCACGCAAACTCCTTTCGCAGACCGCCAGATATCGGGTGGTTTCTAAATCTCCAGCTAATAATAAAAACAACTAATATTAGCCACACTAGTGATACTCCAAAGACAAACAGGTAATCATTTAATTCAAGCGATATCTTCAGCGGGCCGCCTAGAGTATAAACATCTCCTGGTAACTTAAAAATATCCCAACTACGCAAACAGTAATCAAAAAATTTCACGAAAACTATAGATAGTCCGCACGATACTGGGCCAATGATTGCAACAAGAATCGCCCAGATCTTCACAACACCTTTACCACTAAGGCCAAGAGCTCTAAGCAAAAAAAGTTCTTTTAAATTATCCTCTCTTAAATAAATCAAAAAAGCTAAAACATTAAACATCGCAATAATCACTACTAATTGCAAAATCAAGCTAATAATATTTTTTTCAACTTTCACGGCATCTACAATATACTCATACTCACTCCAATACGGTTTAACGACCATGTCAAATGGAAGCGTTTGAATAAGCTTTGCTCGAAAATTAGTTATTATCTCTGAATCATCACGATTATCGCCAGCGTTCGTTCTAGCATCACCACTAACACTTGGAACATTTAATAAAACCGTATTAACTTTTCCCTCAAGCTTTAATGATTCTTGAAGAGTCTTTTGATTAATATAAACAAACCTTAAATCTTTTTGATAAATCCCATGCTCTACAATTTCAGAAATTTTCAACCTTATTAACAAAGGCAAAGTAGAAAATTGTTCATTACCATTAGCAAAAGCGATAACAACACTATCACCTTTCACTAACGAAAGTGCTAAAGCTAGCTCTTTTCCAATTACCACTTCACCTTCAACCGGAGTAATATTAAGACCAGTTACTTTTGCAAAAGAACTATCGATCCCTTTAACTAAAACCCCTTTTGAGGTCTCTCCGGTAATTAAAAAACCTTCCGTCACAATAACTGGAGCTTGATTTTTTACGTTATAACTTTCAAAAACCGATTTTAGTTCATTGTCATAATTAAAAAAACCTGATTCAGAATGAATAATCAACTCTCCAGATGAGCGAGCTAATCCTTGTCTCAATGATTTTACGAACCCATCCATAATCCCTATGGTAGCAAGAATCACTGATATGCTAAAGGCAACCCCCATCACTACACTAATTGCCATTTTGAGTGCAGATTTATTTCCCAAAAAAATCAGAAGCAACTGGTAATTTTTAAGAATAGAATCCTTAATTGTCTGCACTACTACCATCCAAAGCTCGCCATCTTAAAAAGGCATCAATAAAACCATCTAAATCGCCATCCAAAACTTTTTCTGCTGTACCTGTCTCATGATCAGTTCGATGGTCTTTAACTAATTTATATGGGTGTAAAACATAAGATCTAATTTGAGATCCCCACCCAATCTCTTTTTTGCCAGCAGTTATCTCATCCTCTTTTTTTCTTCGTTCTTCCATTGCAAGCTCATAAAGCCTCGACCGAAGAACCTTGAACGCTTGCTCTTTATTTTGCAACTGACTTCTCTCATTTTGGCAAGTAACGACAATGCCTGTTGGGTGATGGGTTATCCTTACTGCTGAATCGGTGGTATTTACGCTTTGACCTCCGGCCCCTCCAGCTCGATAAACATCGACTCTGATATCTTTGTCATGAATCTCTATCTCAATATCATCATCAATTTCCGGAGAGACAAAAATCGAAGCGAATGAGGTATGTCTTCTATTTGCTGAATCAAACGGTGAGAGTCTCACCAGTCGATGAATTCCAACTTCGGCCTTTAATAGGCCATACGCAAATGGCCCTTCAACTGTCATTGCTGAAGATTTTATTCCTGCGCTATCACCTGGTTGAACATCTAACACCTTAACCTTAAACCCTTTACTCTCAGACCAACGCACTACCATTCGATGAAGCATCGAGGCCCAGTCACACGATTCGGTTCCACCGGCCCCTGCATTAATAGAGACAATTGCATTATTGGGATCGTTCTCTCCAGCAAGAAGAACTTTTTGTTCTAGACTAGTAAACTTAGTAATAAATATTGGTGTCAGTGAAACCGCCTCAACAGCAGAATCTTCATCTCCACCTTCACCATACTCAAAAAGAATTTCTAATTCATCGTAAGCATCACTTACATCTTTAAAATTATCAACGACCGTATTTAATAAAGCTTTTTCTTTTTGAATTTTGGCCGCTGCCACAGCATCTTCCCAAAAACCTGTTAGAGCTTCTAACTCGGTAATCTCATTTAATCTCTTTAATTTTGGTTCGATGTCAAAGGGCCCTCCGCAACTGGAGCAACTTCTCTTTATACCCTTTTAATGTCGATTTCGCTTCGTTCAAATCTATCTGTAGCGCATCTCTCATTTTTTGAGTTCTCCTCTCAATCTTTTTGACATCTCATCAACCAATGCAGCTTCATTTTTTTCCATCAGCAACTCATCAGATTTCGATCTCTCATGATCAAACCCGACAAGATGCAAAAAACCGTGCACTAAAAGATGTATGATCTCACTCTTTTCACTAATTGCAAATCTTTTTGCCTGAACTTTTGCCCTCTCTTTGCAGATATAAATATCTCCAAGATCGGCCATTGCAAATAAACGCGTTTTTTTTCGATGAGTTTTAACTAAAGAATCATTAACAGGAAATGAGAGAACATCGGTTACATAATCTTTTGTCAAATAGTCACGATTGAGTGATCTAATTTTTTTCTTACCACATATAACAAACGTCAACTCAATATCTTTTAGCTGAGTAATAAGATTAGAATCAAGATCACGACTCTTAACAATGAAGTTAGCAAACACGGTCTGTGCAGCATCAACAGTTCTTCTCATTCCTAAAATTTTCAATTTACCATTATCAATATAATTAATTCTAAGTTTCATTACACTCCCTCTCCTTGGCCATTAATGTTATCAGCAGGCCAAACTCTTGTCACGTTATCTATTAGCTGATAATTTATATCGATGTACCAAACAGATACAACTTTAGTTTCAACAAAAAAAATTATTCTGCTCATAACGGCAGGGGCCATTATTCTTTATATGCAAAACGCATGGGTTCCTGGATTTTTTTTTGACGGTTATCTTTATACTCTTTTTGGAAAAAATGCCGCCGAAAAAGGTTACTGGCTAGTTCCACATATAACTGAAACTTACTTTCCTAGATTTGATCAGCATCCACCCACTATTTTTATCCTCGAAGGCCTCTTCTTTAAACTTTTTGGAAGCAGCTACACTTCAGCAAGAATTTTCGGGGCACTGCCAGCTCTTCTTTCCGCTACCATCCTTGCCTATTTTTTAATCAGGACAAAAAACAAAAAATGGGGTCTGCTTGCAGGCATTATCTTTTTATTAATGCCGAGCTTTATTAAGAAGGCCAGGTTTCCAGCTCTTGATATTCCGCTAACCCTTACTTTTTGTGCAACATATTTCTCCTACTACTACGCCACGATTACTGAAAGCATAAAACATAAATATTTATGGTGGATTTTGACTGGATTTTTTTGGGGAGCAGCACTTCTAATTAAAGGGCCTTTTGCTTTAGTAATCGCGCCTGCATTAGTTACCCATCTACTTCTTCACAAAAAATTTTCGACTGAAATAAAAACATTCGCACCAATTGTCGGATTTATTATTGGCATAATACTCTTTTGTCTTTGGCCACTATCTTTATACTTAACCCATAACTTTGATATTTTTCAACGTTATCTTGATGGACAACTTTTTGACTCAATAGTAAATGCAAGAGGCTCACAAGATGATCACCGGCCACTAACATACATCTACCACCTAACACTATTTGCTGGCCCTTGGTTACTGCTTGCACTACTAAGTTTTTATCAAGCTATTCGGGCAAAAAAAATCGAACCACTACACTCTCTTTTCCTCTGCTGGTTTCTTTTTTTATTAATCCCTCTTTCTTTAATGAAGTGGAAATATTCCCATTATATGTTACCACTATATCCAGCGCTTGCAGCACTTGCTGCTTATCCTCTAAAAAATATCTCCGATCGCATCGCTAACAAAATATTTGATACCGCAACGATCCTTTTTTTAATTTCCGGATTAATTTTGCTGGTATTTCCAATCTCAAACACATCAAAACGTAACATTGAGCTTTTTAAAACAGTAAACTTTGTCAGATCTCTTCAAACACAACCAAAAACGTGGCTCAATGTTGATGGTTATCCTCAGATCGATATGTCAAATATGATCTCCCTTGAATGCGGAATCTCACCTGAGACCATATCCGTTGATACATTTTTGCAAATGAATACGCATGAAAGAAGTGTCGCCATGATAAAAGCGAGTGAATGGGAAAAAATCAAAGATAAGAAAAGTCATCAATTTAGTGAGGTGATAAAATTTAACAGAGAAAATATCTCGGTTATTATCACAAACGATCTTCTCAAAACTCCTTATCTCTACTAATACGCTCTTGACGCACCTGCCATGACATTTTAACCATAAAACTACTTGATTATCCGTTTTTAGAAAGGGTAAAACTACCTCTTAAAAAAAATTGGAGTGAATATGTCACTAAAAATTATCGTTACAGTTAAACAGGTCCCTGACACACATAATGTTACAGGGGATGCCATGAAGCCAGATGGGACAGTTAACAGAGCTGCCCTTCCTGCAATCTTTAATCCTGAAGATTTAAATGCATTAGAAGAGGCAATCTCATTAAAGAATCGAGTTGGTGGAACAGTAACCGCGATTACAATGGGCCCACCTAATGCGGCCAATGTTCTTAAAGAGTGTTTGTATCGTGGGGCCGATGATTGCGTCTTAATCTCTGACCGAAAATTTGCCGGAGCTGATACCTTAGCAACTTCGTATGCTCTTAAATGTGCCGTTGAAAAGATCGGAAAATTCGACGTTATCTTTTCTGGGCGGCAAGCAATTGATGGCGATACTGCTCAAGTTGGGCCGCAGCTCGCAGAAAAACTTGGAATTAACCAACTATCTAACGTTAAGCAGGTTCTTGATGTTAATAAAAAATCAATCACAGTTAAAAGAAGTACTGAGTATGGCCATGAAAAAATCAAAAGTAACTTCCCTGTACTAATAACCGTAACAAGCGAAGCAAACGAACCTAGAACACCTTCTGCTAAAAGAGTTATGGCCTATAAAAATATCCAAACCGAGAGTAGTAGCGGAGGTTATAGCGAGTCATACTTAACCGTTACAGACGGAGGAACGATTGCGGCCATTAAAGAGTGGAATGTTGAGTTTATAAACGCCGATCCAATACAGTGCGGACTAAGCGGTTCGCCAACAAAAGTAAAAAATGTTCAAAATGTAGTGCTCACCACTCAAAATATGAAAGAGATCAGTTCTTCTGTTGAAGGGATCACTGCTTTAATGAATGAACTAATGGATGAGCACATCATTGGTTAATGAGGAGAAGATAATGAGCACCAAAAACGTCATGGTATTTCTTGAGCAACATAAAAAGAAAATTGCAAATGTCAGTATTGAACTTATTTGTGAAGCGAATAGGCTTGCCGCAACATTAGGCGGAGAGGTCGAGGCAATTTTAATTGGGAACGGAATTAAAGAAGAGATGAGTATTCCAGCACACTATGGATGTAAAAAAATCTTCTATGCTGAAGATAAAAGACTCTCACACTTCACCAGCATCCCTTACGCAAAAATTATAGCAGATATCATTCGAGAACAAAAACCACAGATAGTTCTATTCGGAGCAACTACGATGGGAAGAGATGTCGCTCCTCGTGTAGCATCAGAACTAAAATGTGGACTAACTGCTGATTGTACAGAGCTAAAAATTGGCGATCATACGATTAAAGATAAAGAGTTCAAAAATATTCTGCTTCAGATAAGGCCAGCATTTGGTGGTAATATTATCGCAACGATTGTCTCTCCTGAAAGTTTTCCGAGCATGGCCACAGTTCGTCCAGGAGTCATGAAATTAGAAGAAGCAAATACAAAACTAAAAGCGCAGATTGTTCCATTTACACATAAGCTTAAAGATAGCGACTTCATGACTGAGATATTAGAAGTTATTGACGAAGCAAAAGCGGTAAATCTGCAAGCAGCGCAAATTATTGTTTCAGCAGGAATGGGTGCTAGCGACACTAGCGCACTAGCACTAGTTAAAGATCTAGCAAAAACGCTTGGTGGCGAAGTTGGTTCAAGCCGTCCAGTAGTCGATTCTGGCGTCTTAATTAAAGACCATCAAGTTGGACAAACAGGTGTTACGGTCAGACCAAATCTATACATCGCATGTGGAATATCTGGACAGATTCAACATCGAGCTGGCATGGCCGAATCAAAAAGAATCATTGCAATTAATAAAGATCCAGAGGCACCGATATTTAGTATTGCTCATTACGGTATTGTTGGTGATGTAAATGATGTCATCCCAAAAATGATTAAAGCATTCAAGGCAAAAGCTTAATTAAGAAGAACGGAGAAACATATGGCAAATTTTTACAATGATAACGAAGATATTTTATTCCACATGAACCATATCGATCTTGATAGAATCATCGAACTAAAAGAGGATGGATTCAAGGAGAAAGATGCTTATCCTTATGCTCCCAAAAACAAAGAAGACGCTATTGAAAACTATAAAAAAGTTTTAGAAGTAGTTGGTGATATCACTGGTAATTTTATTGCACCAAGAGCAGCGGATGTAGATAGAGAGGGCGCAACCTTTAAAGATGGTGAGGTCTATTTTGCCAAAGGAACTGCTGAAGCACTTCAACGATTGAAGGAGGCCGATCTAACTGGATTTACAATTCCAAGAGAGTACGGCGGGATTAATTTCCCAAAAACTATCTATTCAGCAGCAATTGAAATGGTCTCTCGTGCCGATGCTTCGATGATGAATCTTTTTGGACTACAAGAGATCGCAGATACCATTTTTAAATTTGGTTCAAAGGAACAAAAAGAGCGGATTCTTCCAAAGTTTTGTTCGGGTGAAGTAATGGGGTCAATGGCACTTACTGAACCAGATGCTGGAAGTGACTTGCAGGCCGTCATGTTAAAAGCTACTGAAATTGAAAACGGAAAATGGAAACTTAACGGAGTCAAAAGATTTATCACTAACGGTCTTGCTCAAGTCTCTCTAGTTATGGCAAGAAGTGAAGAAGGAACCAAGGACGGAAGAGGTATCTCGCTATTTGTTTACGAGCGAGACGAACACATGAAGATTAGAAGAATTGAACATAAACTTGGAATTCACGGATCACCAACATGCGAGCTTCAATTTAACGATGCTCCTGCCGAACTTCTTGGAAAGAGAAAACTGGGACTTATTAAATATACAATGAGCCTAATGAATGGGGCCAGACTTGGAGTTAGTGCTCAAGCAATAGGAATAGCAGAAGCAGCGTACAGGGAAGCAAAAAAATACGCAAAAGAGAGAAGCCAGTTTAAAAAACCAATTATGGAGTTTACTGCTATTA
The DNA here is from genome assembly GCA_020720455.1 of Bdellovibrio sp. Classification (GTDB taxonomy): domain Bacteria; phylum Bdellovibrionota; class Bacteriovoracia; order Bacteriovoracales; family Bacteriovoracaceae; genus DYOQ01. Next base: position 12,923 of record DYOQ01000031.1, on the reverse strand, counting down.
GTGAAATGCTTGTCGATATGAAGACAAGTATCGAAGCAGCTCGTGCTATGCTCTACGAAACTTCTCGAATGGTAGATATAAAAGAAGGGATCGAAGAGAGAATCGAAAAATACCCTGAGTTAACAAATGATCTTTCAAACGATCTAAAAAAATACACCAAACTTGCAGGTTTTTACACTCCACTTCTAAAATCTTATGCAACAGAAATGACAAATAAAGTTTGTTACGATGCAATTCAAATTCATGGTGGAGTTGGCTTTACAACTGAATTTAACGTTGAAAGACACTATCGAGACGCTAGAATCACTAATATCTATGAGGGTACAACTCAGCTCCAAGTAATTGCAGCAATCGGAGGAGTAACCTCTGGACTTATTTTAGAAGCGTTTAGCGATTATGAAAATGATATCGACTTTACCACTGTTGCCGATCTATTTGAACAGGTAAAGAGATTTAGAACTAACATTGAAGTGGCAATTGGCCACGTTAAAGAGAAAAACGATAAGCTTTTTACGGAGTACCACTCTGCCAGACTTGTCAGAATGTCTAGTGATACAATGAACTGCTATCTTCTATGCAAAGATGCGATAAAAAGTGAACGAAAAAAAGCTGTGGCAAAGGCCTACATTGCAAAAGCAAAGGGAAGAATAGAGAACGAGCTTAACTATATTTTAAATAGCGCAAACGAAATTCTAGATTTGCACAGCGTAATCATTTAGTAACACCTAAATTTTTCGGCACACAAATCACTTAAATGAGATTTAAAAATAATGTTTATAATTATATACAAAAATGTCGATATGGTTTATAATTATAAACATAATGAAAACTAAAAAGAATCCTATATTACCACAGGCCAAGAAAACACTAGAGATATTTGGGGAAAATATTAAGCTCGCCCGCTTAAGAAGAAAGCTCTCCATGGATCAAATTGCTGAACGTGCTGGTATAAGTCGCTCTACTCTAGTGAAAATAGAAAAGGGTGATGATGGTGTTTCAATGGGAAGTTATTTTCAAGTATTGTTTGTGATGAGACTCGATAAGGATTTTCTAGATGTTGCTAAAGATGATGTTCTAGGAAGAAAAATTCAAGATGCAGGTCTTTTTACAAAACAGAGAGCTCCCAAAAGAACTAGAGAATAAAAATGGCCCCAAAAAAAGAACGAAAACACATTTACGTATACGCTGATTGGATAGGGATAGATGGCCCGACGCTAATGGGAGTTCTTTCTGCTGATGTTGTGAGGGGGGAAGAAATATTCTCTTTTTCTTATGATAAAAAATGGATTTCAAATGGATTTGCTCAAAAGCTAGATCCTGACCTGCAGCTTTTTTCAGGAGATCAGTATTTAGAAGAAGGAAAATCAAACTTTGGTATTTTTACTGATTCTTGTCCTGATCGTTGGGGAAGGATTTTAATGCAAAAGCGAGAGGCCGTACTTGCAAGAAATGAGGGCCGAATTCCTAGAAAACTACACGAGAGTAACTATCTTTTAGGTGTCTACGATGGCAACCGAATGGGGGCACTAAGATTCAAATTAGATTTAGATGGTGATTTCTTAAATAATAAAACAGAATTTGCAACGCCTCCGTGGGCAAGATTAAGGGAGTTAGAACAGGCCAGTCTAAAGATTGAAGAAGCTAAAGATGAGACTTCAAAAGAGTACATAAAATGGCTTAACATGCTTATTTCTCCAGGTTCTTCTTTGGGGGGGGCCAGGCCCAAAGCAAGCATTGTTGATGAAGAGGGAAATTTATGGATTGCAAAATTTCCCAGCAAGTATGATGACACCAATATTGGTGGGTGGGAAATGGTCGCTTACCAAATAGCTCTGGGGGCCGGCATAAATATGTCCGCATGCAAGGCCCAGAAGTTTAATAATGACAATTACACATTTTTAACAGAAAGATTTGACAGAGGAAAACACGGTCGACTCCATTTTGCTTCAGCAATGACTTGTTTAGGAAAAACAGATGGAAGTGGCCATACTTTAGGTGTTAGCTATCTTGACTTAGCAGAGTTCATAATTCGTAGTGGTTCAAAAGTAGATGAAGATTTAGAAGAACTCTGGAGAAGAATTGTTCTTAATATTTGCATTTCAAACGTGGATGATCATTTAAGAAATCATGGTTTTATTTTAGAAGAGACCGGTTGGAGGCTTTCTCCTGCTTACGACATAAATCCAAATGCAGATGGAAACGGACTGAGGTTAAATATTTCAGAGCATGATAATTCTCAAAGTTTAGAGCTTGCCTTGTCTGTTATAGAATATTTTAGAATAGATGAATTAAGAGCAAAGAAAATCATCGAGAAAGTTAAAAAGTCGGCCTTAAAATGGAGAGCGTTTGCCAATAAATTGGGAATATCCAGAAGGATGCAAGACTCGATGGCGAAAGCTTTTCGAGTCATAGGATGAATAAATGATGTTCCACTGCTTTAGAAATATGGGCCCTTACAATTTATTCCAATAGTGCTTCTTATCTAGTTTTAAAAATATATAGAACGTCACCAACTGGACTGCTACGAATGGTGTCAGCACTAAAAAATATAGCGGTGAAAACTTCGTTAATACTGTAGATTCTACCAATCCATGCTGGATAAAAAACAGTCCAAAAACAAACATTGCAACACCTGGACAAATCAGAGCGTAACTACTAGCACTCGCCTTATCGCCAAATATATAATTTTTAAAATAGTTAATCTTTTTTAAAACACCATATCCTAGTATTAGAAAGAAAATTTGAATCGAGACAAGTATCCACGTAATACCAAAATAAAAACCGTGTGAATAATGAGTTTCGTAATAGTATTCAATCCCGTGAACAAGACGCAAAACAGCGATTCCAAATAGCGTAACAATAGGAACCACTACCCAAAGACTAACACTTGATTCTTCATCAATTCCATTAGTGAGCATAGATCTCATACCAATTACGAATTGAACAAAACCCATAACTACCGAGATGGTTAAGAAAAAAATTGAACCGATCATCCCTATCGTTGCAGTCGCCTTGATATTACTCATCGCTGCTGCCGCAGATAGGCCAACGGCCACCATTGTAAATGTAAAGATCGCGATCATCTGGGATAAATTATTATTCTTTGAACAATCAAATTTTCCTGTGGCCAACATGTTTTGGAAATAGCTGAAAAACATTTTTAACGCAAAGAAACCGGCAAGGCCAAATCCCATTATTGCGCCTGGAAAAAGATACTCTACAAAGCTCCAAAGACCAGGGACAAACAAGCTTCCTGCAACAAAAAAGATGTTAATAGTCATTGCAAAAGTTAGTGGAATTGCCATTAAGGATATTTCTCCATTTTTACCGAGCAAATTTTTAAAAGACTCACCTTTTTTAAAATTCTCATACTGCTTTAAATTGAAAAAAAGATATTTAAAATGTCTTGCAGATAAATATAGGAACATTCCGATCATTACCACCAACAAGAATTTTCTAAAAATATCATCCCCCTTAAAATCCCTCATTAGCGCTTCAAAGCTAATTAAAGGAACTTTGTCGTATCCGCCAAACTCTTTCACATGAGGCACCAAAAAGTGAAGATACATATAAAAAGATATTGCTAATCCACCATTTCCTAGTGAACTTAAAAAATAGTTTGGATTATAACTCTTCTCACTAACACTCTTTGCCAAATCTGACATAACTCCACTCCTAAAAATTAAATTAAATTAAATTAAATTATATTATATAGCATAAATATAATATAAAAAGTTTTTAAACAACTCTAAATTTAGTATGATACTCTAAATCTATGAGAATAAAACCTGATTATCTAGTTGTAGGCTCTGGCCTTTTTGGCTCCGTTGTAGCGCAAAATCTTGCATCACAAGGGAAGCAAGTTCTTGTCGTAGAAAAGAGATACCACATTGGTGGCAACTGTTTTAGTGAACTTGATGCTGAGACTGGAATAGAGTACCACAAGTATGGGACACATATTTTCCATACCTCGAATGAAACGGTTTGGAACTATATTCAAAAATTCACTCAATTTAATGACTATCACCACCAAGTTCTAACTCTTCACAAAAACAAAATCTATCAACTACCAATAAATCTAGAGACCATTAACTCCTTTTATAACATCAATCTTAAACCTTACGAAGTTGAAAATTTTTTAAAAAAAGAGTTATCCAAAGAAAACTACATAAATCCAAAAAATCTTGAAGAACAAGCGATCTCACTTATTGGTAGACCGTTATATGAAGCCTTCATAAAAAACTATACTAGTAAACAGTGGGGAAAGGGCCCAACAGAACTTCCTGCAAGTATCATTCGAAGATTGCCGATCAGATATAACTACAGTGAAACATATTTTAATCATGCGAGATGGCAAGGCATCCCTCTTCATGGATTTACAAGTCTATTTGAAAAACTTCTCTCATCACCAAATATTGAAGTAAAAACAAACTGTGACTATTTTGACTTAGATGAAAATTTAAAAAAGCTTCCAACTATCTATACTGGCCCAATTGATAGATTTTTCAATTTCAAACTTGGACATCTCGAGTGGAGATCTATTCGTCTTGAAAAACATGTGATGAACTACTCCGACTTTCAAGGAACAAGCGTTATTAATTATGCTGATAATGATGTCACCTATACAAGAGTACATGAACCGCTCCATCTACACCCAGAAAGAAATTATCAAAATAAAAAAACAACAGTGTTTTACGAATACTCAGAATCAGACCAGAACTCTCCATACTATCCTGTAAGAGATGAGGACAATTTAAAAATTTTGGCCAAGTATGAAGAGCGTGCAAAAGAACAGGAAAACGTAATATTTGGTGGAAGACTTGGAACCTATGCCTACTACGACATGGATCTAACGATTCTAAAGGCATTAGAACTAGTCAACTATATTCATAGCTAAAGAAATATTCTAAGTGTGACGATCAATTGAGTGCCCACAAACAGGGGAACCAATTGAGACGCGTATACCTGACTACATTAATAGTGTACCTACTTGTCATTAGTAGCTGTAAAATGCAAAACAGTGAACCTGCTAATTCTGGGTCAGCTGATCTTGGAACAAATAGTTTAAACTCAAAATGGGAGTACTCTAACTTACCATTAAACGTAATGATCTCTGCTGATTTCAGTGAAGAAGAGGTCGCTGCTATTAACGATATGGAAGGTAGTTGGAACAGTACCGTCGATAACTTTAGATTTTTTAGAACACCAGCATCAATAACCCCAAACCTAGATTATAGTGATATCGTTAACTACGCTGATAATGTTTTAGGTGTGTATAAATCTTATGACTGGTTCTCAAATGTCAGTAGTGATGCTTTAGCAGTAACTCAATATTTTGGTAGAAAAATAAATCCAGGAACATCTGCTGAATACTTAGAAATCACTCATGCTGACATAATTATGAACTACCGTTTTTACACTTTTTCACTTAACCCCTCTTTTGGCGCATACGATTTACCTTCTGTTATTCTTCATGAATTAGGGCATGTTCTTGGATTGAAACATGTCTATGACTACTCTATTGAATCTGTCATGCAACCGTACCTTCTCTCTCAAACTCAAGAGAGAAGTCTATATGTAGCTGATGAGATTGCCATCAACGATAAATATTCATCTACCGTAACAAGTGCCATTAAAACTAAAAATGTAATACAACCTAAAAAAGTTATTGGTGAAAATGTCAGAGGAATAATTGAGATGAGGCCAAATGGGCCTTGCGTTCACCGCCAAATCTTACCTTAACTTTATTATCTGGCCGACATAGATCCCGCTACCTTTTATGCCATTAAGCTCTTTAAGTCTTGAAATAGATATTTTATACGTTCGAGATATGTCAAAGAGACTCTCACCTCTTGTAATCATGTGAACTAGGTTACTGCGAATAGGCGTGACCTTTTTTCTGACAAATTTCATATAATCAACCATTGCCAGTTTCCTAGAATTTTTAAAGAACAAATTTTGATCTATTGCAAATCTTTCGAGATCCTCTCCAATTATCAGTGCCGCCATAAACTTTGGAACATAATCTATGGTCTCTTGAGGAAGCAGTTTTTTCTTTGAAATCTCCCAAAAATCACGCCCATTATTACTCATAATAGCATTTAAAACTCTTCTCTCTCCAGAGTTATAAGCAGCAATGGCAAGTGGCCAAGATTGATAAACATTATGAAGATCTTTTAAATACTGTACCGCTGCCTTTGTTGATTTATATGGATCATATCTTTCATCAACTTTATCATCGACTCTTAATCCATACCTTCTAGCTGTTGAATCTATCAGTTGCCAGATACCAACGGCCTTTGCATCAGATGTTGCATTTAAAACAAAACCGCTCTCAATCATCGCAAGGTAGTACAACTCTTTTGGTATTTTCTCTTTTACAAGGGCCAATTCAATCATCTCTCGATACGAGGTTCCCCTTAGAAGATATCTTTCAAATGTTTTCCTATTCTCATTAGAAAAATAGTTTATCCATTTTTTTACTTCATCATTTTCAACAAGCTCGACTTCAGATCTCTCTTTTATCTTCCGCTTTTTAAAAAAATCTAAACTATTTTTTGAAAACAATTTTCGTAGATTGATAACCGAACCAGAATGTTCTTTATTATTTTTACTCTCTTTTATAATTGGAACTTTACTAGGAACCTTCTCAGTTTTTTCAAACTGAGCACATCCGTAAAAAGCTGTTAGTAGCAGCAATAACCAAGCAAAACGCACAACCTCTCCTAGTGTTTATATCTACCCTAGGACAATTATACATTTAAATAGTCATCTCTCCTTCCTGAGAAGAAACTGCCTATGAACAGCCAGTGGTTGATCCACAGGTATCACACTTTAAACATGAACCATTTCTTACAAGTGTCATAGAATTACACTCTGGGCACGGATCACCAACATAACCTTTCATCTGTGCCACAGCTCTTTTCTTTTGTTCTGAAACCATTCTAGAATTAGATTCATTTGAATAAACAGCGTGAGCGCTAACAGTTGCAGCGGCCCCATCTGCATGAAGCTCTGTTTCGTTATTCATTATCGCTAGAAGTGGCACTTCCGCCGCTTCCTCTCCATGAACAGCATCAGATTTTAAATCTTCAGGTTTGACATGGACAAGATCGTTTCTACCAAGATACTTCATTGCCAAATCTCTAAAAATATAATCGATAACACTTGTCGCCATCTTAATATTATCGTGTCCAATAACAATTCCGTTTGGCTCAAAGCGAGTAAAGGTAAAAGCATCAACAAACTCTTCAAGAGGAACCCCATATTGAAGACCTAAAGAGATCGCAATTGAAAAACAGTTCATCAGTGAACGATAAGCAGCTCCCTCTTTATGCATATCAATAAATATTTCACCAAGCTGGCCATCACTATAATCACCTGTTCTTAAATATATCTTATGGCCTCCAATATTTGCTTTTTGAGTATATCCACTCCTTCTATTTGGAAGAATTTTGCGACTACTTCTCTCCTTATAGACAACCTTCTCAATAACTTTTTCAACCATTTTTTCCGCAATTTTAGTAATCTGCTCACTCTTGCTGATTTCATCCATATCCATCATTGAAAGATCTTCAAACGCTTGAGCATTAAGTGGTTGAGACAACTTTGATCCATCTCGATAAATCGCATTTGCCTTTGTCATTAATCTCCACGACATGTGGTAAGCTTCGGCAATATCTCCAACGGTTGCCCCAGTTGGCATATTTACAGTTTTAGAGATTGCTCCTGAGATAAATGGTTGAACTGATGCCATCATTTTAATGTGGCCAGCAGGAGAAATCATTCTTGTTCCAACTCTTCCGCACTTACTAGCACAATCAAAAACAGAATAATCGCCCTCTTTCAAATGAGGAGCACCTTCAAGAGTCATTGTCCCACAAACATAATTATTAGCTTCTTCTATCTCTTTCTTAGTGAATCCAAATTTTTCAAGAATGTTTAAAGATGGACTTGCGATCTCTTCACTTGATAAATGAAATTTTTCCTGAAGAAATTTTTCACCAATTATAAATGGAGAAAATGCAAACGAGATATCAAACGCACTTCCAAGAGAATCATTTATTTTTTTAATAACCTCTTCTGAAAATCCCTTCTCTTTTAAACTCTTGCTACTAACATGAGGACATCCATCTAAACTTCCTCTACCTACAGCATATTTAATGATCTCATCTATCTGAGAAGAAATATAACCAAGATTTTTAAGCGCTAATGGAACTGCCTTATTGATAATTTTAAAATAACCACCACCAGCTAATTTTTTAAACTTTACAAGAGCAAAGTCTGGTTCAATTCCAGTCGTATCACAATCCATAACTAGGCCAATCGTTCCAGTTGGAGCAACTACCGTAGTTTGCGCATTTCTATAACCATGTTTCTCACCAAGCTCTAAAGCATCGTCCCATGCCTTAGTTGCAGCCTTTAATAAATAAGCATCCACCTTAGAGTGATCAAACATAACCGGCTTAACGCTTAGCCCTTCATACTCCACACTGGCAACTCCATAAGCGGCACGCTTATGATTTCTAATGACCCTCAACATATCTTCACGATTTCGATTAAACGCTTCAAATGGCCCATGTTCTTTGGCCAAAAGCGCAGAGGTTTTATAAGAGATTCCACCCATGATCGATGAGATTGCAGCAGTTACTGCTCTACCTTTTTCTGAATCGTATGGAAGCCCCATAACCATCAACAAAGCACCAATGTTTGCAAAACCAAGTCCAAGAGTCCTATATTGATAAGAACGAAGAGCGATCTCTTCAGAAGGAAACTGCGCCATCAGAACCGAGATCTCAAGCACAACTGTCCAAAGCTCAGTTGCATGAATAAATTTTTCGACGTCGAACATCCCTGTAACTTCATCATAAAACTTAAGCAAATTAAGTGATGCTAAATTACAGGCCGTATTATCTAAAAACATATACTCCGAACAAGGGTTCGAAGCATTTATTCTTCCATCGGCCGGACATGTATGCCACTCGTTAATTGTATCATCAAACTGCAGGCCAGGATCAGCACAATTCCAAGCGGCGGTATTAATTTTTTCCCAGAGCTCTTTCGCTGGTATTTTTTTAAATACCGTCTTGTTCACTCTTCCAATCAGTTCAAACTCTCCACCCTCTTCTAAAAGTTTAAAGAAGCTGTTTGGAACTCTAATCGAATTATTAGAGTTTTGCCCAGAAACTGTCTCATAAGCTTCAGAATTCCAATCGGTGTTATAAACCTCGAACTGAACTCCAGTCACACCCTGTTTCGCCAAATCAACCACTCGAGCAATGTAATTCATTGGAACGTGATCACGATTAGCTTCTTTCATTGCTTTCTTTAACGCAGGATTCTTATTAGCAATAAAACGATCATCTCCGCTACCATCTTTGATCGCATCAAAAACAGTGCCAAGGTGTTTCTTACAAATTTTTGAACCAGTAACAAGAGCTGCAACTTTTCGCTCCTCTTTTGATTTCCACTCGATAAACTCCTCTATATCTGGGTGATCAAGATCTAGAGTAACCATCTTTGCCGCACGTCTTGTCGTACCACCAGACTTAATAGCTCCCGCGGCCTTATCTCCTATTTTTAAGAATGACATTAGTCCTGAAGATGACCCGCCACCAGATAGAGGCTCTTTTGATCCTCTAATCTTTGAAAAATTTGTTCCAGTTCCAGAACCGTATTTAAAAAGACGCCCTTCACGAATCCAAAGATCCATAATTCCGCCAGCGTTTACTAAATCATCATCAATTGATTGAATAAAACAGGCGTGAGGTTGAGGCCGCTCATATGCTGAAGTCGACTTCATCAGCTTACCACTCACAGGATCTACATAACTATGCCCCTGTGCTTTTCCTTCTATACCGTAAGCACTAAAAAGACCGGTATTAAACCATTGTGGTGAGTTTGGTGCACACATCTGGTTTGCTAGCATATACTCAAGCTCAGATTGAAATGCATCACCATCTTCTATAGTATCAAAATATTTATAACATTCGCCCCACCCTCTCCAGCAACCTGCAAGTCGCTCAAACACTTGAGCGGCACTTGTCTCACCAGCAAGAACTGATTGGCCTTTATCATCTATAAGTTTATTTCCATCTTTGTCTTTTAATGGAACGCCTGTTCTTCTGAAATATTTTTGAGCAATGATATCTGTTGCTACCTGAGACCAAGCAGAAGGTACAAGCACCTCCACCTCTTCGCTTTTTCTTCCGTCGGTACCGCGAATACTACTCATTCGTTTCTCGAACTTCATTCCTTGATAAGATGATTTACCTTTCTTTGTAAAAACTCGTTTAATTTTCACTATTGCTCCTCATTTCCAATCCATGGGCCTATCGGCAGTGTTTTTAAGAATCCAAAATACTACTATATCTTAATAAAACAAGTGAAGTGGTTTTTCGTCAAGAAACATACGCTATATATAGTGCTTTTTCTTGTCAACGATTTGACGAAACACCAGATATAGCATTTTTAACGCGCAGGCCATAAACAACACTGCTTGTCGCAAAATACTGCCGGTGCAAGAAATGAACAATTTGTTCATTTCTTGCACTTTACAAAGATACCCAACCGGTGCAAGATATAACAAATTGTTCATTTCTTGCACCGACAAGGAACCTTAATGTTTATTGGAAGAAAAAAAGAGCTTGCTCAATTAAGAGATGCCGTACTTGTTGGAGAACAACGTACAGCAAAGCTCATTGCCTGTTATGGACGAAGAAGAATTGGCAAAAGCGAACTGATCCGTGAATTTGGAAAAAACATAAATAACTACATTGAAATTCAAGGACTGGCCCCATCAAAAGGCGTAACTAACCAAGATCAAATTGACAACTTCTTATCTGAGTTTTGCAGACAAACTAAACTACCAAGACCATCTTACAACAACTGGCGAGACTCATTTATTTTTGCTTCAAAAATGATTGGTCAAAAAAAAACACTTCTATTCTTGGACGAAATTTCTTGGATGGCAGGATCAGATTCTAAATTTACAAGCATTTTAAAACAGTCATACGATACTGAATTTCACACAAATAAAAAACTAACGATTATTCTGTGTGGGAGCATAACCTCTTGGATCAGTGACAATATTCTCAACTCTACAGATTTTTTGGGACGAATAAATTTAGATATTTTACTGCGAGAACTACCACTAAAAGATGCTTCCTGTTTTTTTTCTAAGGATACAAGTCCATCTGAGAAATTGCTTTTTTTGTTACATTCAGGCGGTGTCCCTCGATACCTCAAGGAATATAAAAAATCTATTTCGATACCTGCCCTTGTGGCCCAGCTGTCATTTAAAGAAGGTGGCCTATTCTATAGCGAGTTTGAGAGAATTTTTAATGACATTTTTAATACACGAGCGTCAACCTATAAAGATATTGTAATATCTCTCATGGATGGCCCTAGGACACTTAGTGAGATTTTTTCTGACTTAGGGATCGGCCCAAGCGGGAAATATACAAAATATATGAACGATCTTATTTTAAGTGGTTTCGTCTCTGCACACGACAGCTGGAATTTCACGGCTTCAAAGAAGTCTACCAAATCAACACGCTATAGGATTTCTGACAATTATTTACGTTTTTATCTTAAACAAATTCGGCCCAATATCAAAAAAATCAAAGCCGGAATTTTAAATATTACCTCTCTCGACGAAATTAAAAATTATAGCGCTTTTTTAGGTTATCAACTAGAAAACCTTGTTATAAACAACACTCAATCACTAATGGAATTATTAAAAATATCTTCTTCTGAATTAATCAATTTTGGCCCATACTACCAAAAAAAGACAACTAGGCACGATGGTTGTCAAATCGATTATTTGATTCAAACTAAATCACTATTTTATATTATAGAAGTTAAATCACAGTACAAAATTAACTCATCGGTTGTAGATGAAGTAAGGAGAAAAGAAATGGCACTAAAAATACCTCCTCGGTATGGTTTGAAAAAAATCCTTATCCACACTAGTGAAGAAGAACTTTCGACCTATATTGATGAGTACTTCGATCGAACAATCTGTTTTTTTGAATTTTTTAATCAACAACATTTTGAGACAATTTTATAATATGAAAACAAAAAAAACACTCCACATCATCACTACTTTTACGTTAGCAACATTCCTTACACTCCTGCTTGTTCACTCTTGTACAAAGAAAGAAGAGAGTGATAACACACAAAACGAAGAGGACTCAAAGATCGCACCACTTCGGCCAGCTGAGCTCATACCTGATATAAAAAACAGTCAAGATAGTGATGAAGAGGAAGCTATACCAGTGCCGATTGTTTTTGCTGGATGCCCTGAAGACGCTTTTTGTACTGAAGAGTATGGTAAGCTTAAAGACTCTCTCTTGAAAATGTTAAGGAAAATTCCATCTAGCAAATCAAATACAGAAGAACTAAATAATTTCAAAAAAAACTCAGGAATACCAATCTCTGTATGGCAAAAAAAAGAACCTGAAAAAAGTGATATAGCTGTTGCGTGGACCTCTTTTTGTAAAAATCACCAAGAAAAAGGAGTCTTGATAGGAGGAATATTTTCTAAAAATATTACAGATATCAACAGCGAACGTTATACTCTAGATACAGTACATGTAATGTTTGGCCCATCAAGCATCATAACTTATAAAATACCAGCAAAAAGCCTACCAATAAAAGTAGAAGATAATAAACTTATTTTTATAGAAGAACTCGATGGCCTCTATTATGGTTTTGCTATTTCTGACAAAGGTGACCTCGAAATAATCAACCCTGATCGACCAGAGTTTTTTCCTCAAGAGATCGAGTGTCCAAAGTACCTAACAGACGCTGTAAAAGAGCACCCGCTTGACCCATCAATCCATACAGGTTTCTCTTGTCGAAAAATTTATAAGAAAGGTGATAGCGCAGGAGTGATTATACTTCTTCCTGTTAGTTGCTAA
>DYOQ01000087.1:5064-6684 GCA_020720455.1 Bdellovibrio sp. | reverse complement strand
ACACGTTTAGAATCGAATTGCTTCAATCCAAACAAATTTTTACCCCTAACTCTCATAGAAGGCACGTTAGTACTAGCTTCGAGATCCATTTCTTTGTAGTTCGCTCCCTCTTGGATTGCAACTTGAAAGAAACTTGGATGCCAGAAGTACGCTGTGTTTGCTGGCAATAGGTTAGAAACGTAAACGGTAAATCCGTAGATCGGATCTTTCAGTACACCGTCCATAAAAACGGAACTAGAAGCATTAAAGTCTCTACTTAGTAGCTCGTTAACGCCCAGTAAATCCTCTTTATAATAAGGATCGATGATACAGATTCTTCCTGCGCTTGGGACTAGATTCACATCTAGGATTCTTGAAGCTGAAGCAATATTTGCTTTCCCTAGTGACGCAACTCCTGCGGTCGTAGCGTCAGGGCTAATAGCGTCCATAATTGACTCATCGATTGCTCTTGCAATTTCATGAACGATTATGTCTCTAATTTCGCCTTGGTACTTTGGGTTAGCTTGGTACTTTGCCCAATCAGTAATATCGACGGGATAAACTGCACTTCTATTAACGATTAAATCCGTACTTGTGATCAATGGCACTTGTGGATCGTATGCCTCATTATCACTTGTTAATATTTGCGCACGGCCTGGAGTTTTAAACTGTTGAACCTTAACAGTATCACCCCAACTCTTGATCTCACCTTCGTAAACATTTTGAACCAACGCCGCTATGCCGAGTTGTGGACGCAATTCCTTATAAAAATCGTTTGCCCACACCTCTTTTACTATCGGCGAGTATTCCGCTTTAGTTAACATTTTCTTTTCTCCTTTTTAAAAGGAAAAAAACTAATGAATTAGGCCTTCTCTTTGCATCTTTCTGACCGTTTCTTCGTATCTTTCTGGATGCTTTTCTCTGATCATCATTAAATAACCCATCGGATCGCTATGAAAGCTGGTAACATTTTCGACCACGGGAGTATGGTTATCAGTCTTAACTGCCTTAGTTCCTTTAAAATAAATCCGATTTAGTCTTTCGTCCATTTCGCATCTATCAAAAAATTCAGTTACACCCCTGACCGTCCCAGATTCTCTGTCATATTTTACTGCTCCATGCCCTGTTGCTCCGTACATCAAATCCCAATCGGGACAATTACGCTTTGAAGCCTCAGTCTCTAGTGCAATAGCAATATTATCCAACTCTTCCCTTTCCCGATAAGAGGTAATTTCACCCCTCAGGTTCTCAATGACTTGATCCTTGTTGCCTTCTGCAAGTAGTCTTTCTTCCTCAAGTTTTTGTTTTTGTCGTTTGTGACTTTTGGATTCTTCCAATAGTCTTGCATTTGTTGCCTGTAACTTTTGAAAATCTTCAAACGATACAGTTTTTGGTACCACTATTTCTGGTAACCCTTCATCTGTTAACGCATCAACGTTCGTTGTCACGTCATCTAATTGTGCCACTTCTGGCCTTTTAATCGGTGCCACTTCTGGCGTGTTTTTTGTAGTCAAAATTTGCCCCCTTTTGCTACGATTTATCCAACTCTCGTTTTACTGCCCTTTTAAAAGTATCAACAAAACGCTTAGAGTTTATTATTTTATCAATATCGCCCTTCGACAAGTGGAAAAACGGTCTTTT
>DYOQ01000087.1:0-4964 GCA_020720455.1 Bdellovibrio sp. | reverse complement strand
ATTGGCATTTTTCACCTCTTCCAGTTGTCTGATCATTTTCTCATCGTTATACGCTTGAATCTCATCTTCTCTTTGCCTAGCTTCCTGCTCGGACAAATTTTCATTGAACCTCATGTGTTTTTCGTGCGGCAATATAAAACCGTTTTCGTCAAGATAAACTATTGTAGATGCTTTCTCTTTTTCAGTAGTCATTGGTTTTATTGTGTTAAATGTTAGCCTCAACTTATATTTTTTATCGTTGAGCAATTCCTTATTAACTGTCGGATACTCTTCTGGCCAGGTATTACTCTTTTTCATGTATTGAAGATATTTCATTATCACTTTAAAATTTGCTTTTTCTGAATTAACGTACCTTTTTTGTTGATCTTCAATATTATCAATAGTCTCTGAATCTGCTATTAGCCGATCAATCGCACTTGCGAAATTAGTCGCTGCTAATTCTCCACTTACTTTGTCAGTGGTTAAGTCATTAGTTGTTAATAGAATCCTAGTTATCGCTAGAGCAATGTCTAAATGCCCTTTCAGATCGGGATTCGGATTAGCAAACTCAAACTTGCTTTTTCCGTCACGGTTCGGGATCGCCACGACATGAGTAGGCCCTGTCTTGTTTATCGCTGGTGGAGTATCTCCATCATAGTAAACGACCGCTTGACCATACCCTTGAAGTGCTGCAATAGAAACAATGTCGGTAAAGATCAAATTGAGGTCTTTTGAAACCTCGGCTATCTCATTTCCGTAAGGGTAAAATTGGCCTTCCGTAGCCAGCTTCACCCCGACGAAAGGCATTGTCCCTATTGGGTTAACGCCGCTTACATTCTCTTCATTTTTAAAAACTGCATGAGCGAAAACAACGCCCTCTTTTTGCAATTTTTGGTCAACCATCGTCTGTTTGAGCTTTGCAAAAGTGAAATTTTGGTCTTTGCTCCACACTGTATAAATCCCCAGAACCTCGGAATTTTTAAAATTTGGGTCTGTTATGTCCCAATCAATGAACCTTTCAACATTGTAGTATAGTGACACGTCTTGCTTGAATACTATTATCTCGGCTTTTGTTTTTGTTTTGTTTGGAATTGCAGTAAAAAGGTTCTGAGGCAAAGGTTTAACCCTAATTAGCCCATCGTCACCAATATAAGTGAAAAGTTCGACGTAATTATGGTTAGAATATAGGTTATTTGCTTTTGCCATTACAGCATTAATATTTTCGTTTGTTTCCGAGATATCATCAAAAATAATCCCAAAAAGCTCGGTTAGCTCTTTATTTACTACCCCTTCAATGTCAACAATTTCCCTTGTCGCTCCTGCGGAATAGCACCGAGACAATTTTCTAATGATTTTACGGCCTATGGCCAAATCAATAACCGTCATCTCATTATAAGATTCGGGATATTTCTGGATTAAATCTTCTGATATAATCCTCTTTTGATTCCCGTTAACGATATTGTGCGCCCTTGTGTGTTTGTTGATTCTATCCGTATTTTCAGAAGATTCGACCATACCGACCAAGTAAGCTAGCATTTTAGGGTCTTTTAAGTTGTCCATTTATCTGATCCTCATAGTTTGAATTATCTGACTTTGTTTAAACTCGTCCATTCCATGCTCATAAACGCAATAATATTCCAGTGCAGATTGCGAGTGCGAACACCAATCATGAAGCGGCTTATCATTCTCTCCGTGTTCTTTCTCAGGAAATTTGTAGTTATCCATAGTGTCCACGAAAAAAGTTAAACTCTTAGATATTATAATCCGATCGCCCTCGCCAAGCAAGCGAACTGATTGTAAACGGTTCTTTATCACGTTTGGAAGTTTAAATCTTAGTCTAATTTTGTATCTGTCCCAAACCCAAGAAGCAATAGAATCGCCGCTGATTCGCTCCCTATTTCTCCCGTCGGGATCTCCATACCAACCCGAAACGTCACCTATTGTCAATTTCCACTTACTTAATTGTTCTGCTATTTTGTTCATAATTTTCGGAAAAATCGTATCTTGCGTTTCGAAATGACCTATAATGTAGACAATATTCCCATAGTCCTGCAGAAAAATGACGCTAGTTGGATCACCTATACCAAAATCCATCGTAACAAAAAGAGGATGATTTCTATTGTACTCAATTTCCTTATTAGCGTGTTTCTCGACGTCAAACCATTGATGTACCCTCCCCTTGGTAGATTTAGAGTACGAAATATCTATTTCTTGAGCAATTTGCTCTGCTGTTAAAAGCCCCTTCATCTTATTGTACCATTCTTGATTTTTGTTTGGATGTTTTTGCCAGTGGAGAGTTATTCTATCGATCTCGGTCTGCCATCTCAACCGTGCAAACTCGTTACCTTTTCCGTTAGGCGTAGAACCATAAATCAGAACATCAGACGTTTGAGATACAGCTTCTTGGACTATACTCGATCTTGGGACATGGGCAAACTCGTCTATAAAATAAATAGATTTACGACCACCTCTTCCTATATTGTCCCCACCTTCACCGCTTACGCTTGTGTTCAACTCAGGCAAATTAATCTGAAGGCTTTTACTGTGAATATTGCGGTTAAACGAATAAAGCCAATTTGGTAACTTGGCCAAGAGAAACCGCACCTTCTCAACCAAACTGTCCATGTCGCCGATCGTATCAACAAGACCTGCTTTCCTCGAACCTATCCCAGCACTAAAATTTCTTTCAGTGATCATCTTCCAAGTAATCCAACCCAGAAAACACCATGAAAACCCCATATCTCGACTTTTCTCAACTAACAAAGGACGTTTTAAATTATACGCTCTATCTATTGCGGCGATTAACTCCAACTGAAATT
Organism: Bdellovibrio sp.; assembly: GCA_020720455.1. Taxonomy (GTDB): domain Bacteria; phylum Bdellovibrionota; class Bacteriovoracia; order Bacteriovoracales; family Bacteriovoracaceae; genus DYOQ01. The sequence goes on along the minus strand of DYOQ01000087.1, from coordinate 2,166 downwards.
CCCACGGGCGAAAAGGCATAATTTTAACAGTTGCCCTTGGATCATAAGTAAAAAGGAAATACTCGAAAAAATATTTCCAATCATTATTGATCAGCAATTTCAACTTTCTTTGCAAAACTTCATCATTTTGCGCCATACTTAAAAGTTGCAATCGCTTTTTCATACTGTTAAAATCTGCTTATGAAAAAACAACAAATTGATCTGATTAAAAAGTATTTTGCTAGTGTAGAGGAAGGGATAGAAATTTTTTGCATCAAACTTCAACGGTGCCCCTCTTTTTTTCTTCAAGAAAAAATTAATTTAAAAGATTCCGTAGCTCCTCCGCAACTTGGTCAACCGAAAGATTCTCAATCTCCGAAGAAGTCAAAACAATCTTAGTCTCTGTTTTTGTTTCGGTCTTTTCGCTCCACCCGTGATTATTCTGCATCATGAATTTTGCAAAAGAAGCTGGTGCCAGCCCCGTCATCGTATTTGCTACAATAAAATCGTGTTGCAAGTTTTTCGCAATGCCCCAAGATAAAAGAAATTCGGGATGTTCTTTCTTCCATGTTTGAAGCGTCACGTCAGTGGTGAAGATACTCGCCGCAAAACCTGCGAAAGTAGGCGGTGGATTCGGGTATATTTTAACAGTTTTTCCAAGATTCCCGTTTTTCGTCATATATGGTTCCTCGACTTCCCTTGTTTTCGGTATAGAGAAATATTCAATCAGCTTTTCGCAATAACTGGGCCTATATTTACTTTTTCTTCCCACTTTTTGCTTTATTTCAACTCTTTTTGTCATTTTTTACCCCTTAAAATCAATAATACCATAAAAAAACATTAGATTTACAGTATTTCTTTTGTTAGTGTTTCCTTATCTTTTTTTTAACACTCCATTTAAAAAAAATTGTAAGAGGATAGTTTTTTTGATTATCCTCTTTTCTTTACCTTCCCCATTTGCAGTTTTTCCTTCAGAATAGCATCTAAACACTCTGCCTTTCCCGTAAAAATCATTTTGTCCTCAACCTTTAGCCAATCTAAAGACTCACTGTGTTGATAGCGCTTTGAAAACCACCGACTAAACCTTTTGCCTAATTTGTCCTTCATATCCCTAACTCCTGTTTTTATAAATGGTACACCCGTTAGTTTCTTCAATATCGTAATATTTGCTTTTTAAAAACAATGAGCAAGGAACCCAGTAAGTGAGATACCTTTGCGATTCCTCGTCAAAAAGATTTAAAACCTCTACATCGGAAGATTTTACCTCATAACACGCTACATAACCTTGAGGAAACTCATTGTCTGCGTTTGCCACAATAAAATTCCTAACTGATAACTTTATATCGCCCATTTTTACTCCTCCGTTTTATCGATCTCTTTTTTTGTTAATACACCACCAACAACCTCGAAAACGTCGTTTTTATCCTCTTCAAAAAAAAAGTATCTCGTTTGAATATAGTTACTTAGTGTTTTATTGATTCCTATTAAGATTTCTTCATCGAGCAAATCCGCTTCTAAAATAAAGTCATTGATATGACAATGAACTATATCAATAAGATCAAGTTTAGGAACTGGAACTGATTTACACCTATAAAATATTTCACCCTCTTCCACATCCTCCATCTCTTCTAAATCTTCTTCTGAGTAGTAATTATAATCGCTAACCCTGTAATAATAATCACACACGCCTACCTCTTTACAAACATCATTTAACATTGTTTCCCCCTTAGCCTATTTAGGCCGATTAATTTACTCAATTTTTCCTCTTTCGAATCTTCTCTAATTTACTTCGCTTTCCCAACATTTCTGCCCGTTCCCTTTTTTGCCTCAGAAATTTTTTTCTCCGTTCCTTCTTGCGTCTAAAAAACTCTTCTTTTTCCTGTTTCCTTTTCTCTTCCAATCTTCTTTTCACCCTTTCGCTTGATCCAACTTGGACAAAGAGGAAAATTATAATTGCAGAGCTTATTATTATCAACATTTCCCAGACCCGTTATTCTTGGATCTCCATTCTAAAAACTCTCTCGAAACCTTAAAAACTTTACTTCTATTTTCCTTCATACAAAAATATTTTGATTGAATGAAGTCATTTATTTTGGCCTCCATATCAGTTAAAAACTCTTTGTCGGACTCATGCAACTCTTTGAGTTCAATACATTCTGAAATGTGAGTAAAAACAAAATCCACCAA
>DYOQ01000030.1 GCA_020720455.1 Bdellovibrio sp. | reverse complement strand
ATGTTTAAAAAAATAGGGTAAAACAAGATTAGAAAAAATTCTATTTATCCAATATTAAACAAACCGAACCTCTGGCCGTCGGATACACAACTTCTCTGATTCAATTCATTTTGTCCAGCAAATTGAGAGCAAACAGGTATGGATTCGTGCGCCCAAAGTAGAGGATGCGAAATCGCATCCCCTATTTTATTTTTTACTTCTAACTGAAAACTAGATTCTATTGCCGCATTTAAAAGAATCTCACCAGTAATCAAATAGTGAGTATTCATTGCCTCTTGATTGTACACTGCTGTCAGTTTTATTTTTCTTGGAAACCTGACTACCATTTCTTAGTGCAACTTTTCTTCATCATTATCTCATAGGGGGTTTTTCAGTCAAGGCATTTCCCCGTTTGTCTCAATTGATTCCCAGTATGAATTAACTGTGCCTAAAAGCTGATTTGATTTCTTATCAGCAATAACCAACCTTGCTCTTGGTGCAGGAAAGGAAGCCGCCTTCAATCTCTCTCAGATTCCATTGATTTGCTTTAAGGTGTTTTCTTCAGAAGTGGTATAGTATGGCCCATCAAAATCCTGCCATTTATGACCAGGCTTCTGCCACTCCTCAAATGAAACCAAGTCATCAGCTATCCAGTCTCTCAGTTTTATATTTTTTCCTTCTAAATTAACATTACAGTTTTTAACACTTTTTTCCAAATAGACTTCGACCACAGGATCACCATCAACGCTCTCAAATTTATCTGTTATTTCTCTTGAATTTTTTTTAAAACCAATCTTTTCAAAAATTGAAACATTTCCTGTTTTCTCCATAGTTGCACATTTAATTTTTGAAAAACCCATGGTTTGCGCTGCTTCCTCAATATAGGAAATGATTTTTTTAGCGATTTCCATTTTTCGATACGCGGAAAGAACGCCAAGACTTCCAAAATAAAGAAAATCACCCTCTACTTCATAAGTTGCTACGCCGACAATTTTGTTATCGGCAACAGCCACAATTCGTTTATAAGGAGTATTGCTTCCAATCTTTTTCCTTTGCATTCGGATGGTAGAATTTTCGAAGAACAGCATGAGCATCATCTGAAACAATCTTTGCTTCTGTCGAATCATTTAGTGTATATTCTCTGACTAAAATATTCATGGATTACCCTTTATTTTCAGATCTCACCATTATACTGAATCACATAATCAATTTTTTAGTTTTTGTTATAATAGGGCGATAGTATTTTATTAAATAGATCTTTGTTGGCCAACCATTCTCTATGGTTTCCGTCTGAATAATAAAAATGCCATCTATCGGAATGAATGCTCTTTGCAAATTTTTCTTCGTCCTTTACGCTGTCGAACGCTAACGCATCATTACTGCTACCATAGACATAAAATTGGAATTTGTAATTTTTTACATTTGCTGCAATTTTTGGCCAATCTATAGAATCAGATTTAAAATAATTGCTTCCAAGTAATTTATCAAGATTTCGTGCTTCATCAGAAATAGTTTCAAGATTATCGCCCAACCGAATTTTAGAGATCAATTGCTTTTCATAATAAAATTTTTTACTTTCTAGCTCCTTGATGGCTTCCAGTGTGATTTGTTTCTCCGTTTTACCATCACATAAATCAATATATGCTATCGCAGAGCCAAGATTTCCAGTTTTTAATAAAGTTTCAGCCAGGGGTTTGATTTTTTCAAGAAATGAATTGGTAAAATTATTTGAATCGATTGAACTATATAATTCATGCATTTTCTCATCTGGATATATCGCATAGAAAATATATAGCAAATCAACAATAGATTCACCTGAGAGCCTATAATCGCTTGTGCTCACATAATCAGATGACTTAAGATTCAATTTTAAACTTTCAATTAGCTTTAAATCATTGGGATATTTTTCAAAATACTCTTTTATGCGTTTTGAAGTATTTTTTTCCGTATATGCAGCTACTTTTACAGCAGAATATTTCGCACTACCATGGGTTAACGCAATTAAAATACTCTCCGGATACAATTCGATATATTTCCGAGCTACTACACCCCCATAGCTTTGTCCAAAAACAATCCATTTCGTTTCATCGCCAACTACTTTCTTCCGAATCATTTCAGCATCATAACTAATATATTTAGCTGAATAATATTTTAATTCATGCAAATCATTACCAGGCTTATCAGAGAGTCCATTACCTCTTTGATCCATAAAAATAATATTTATCTCAGGTAAAAATGCCTTATAATTATGAGCCTGATAAATCTCAGAAAAAGCTATTCCTGGGCCGCCATTAAAAAATATTAAATATGGAGCATTTTGATGACTCGCTTTTCTTATCAGGTAAAAGATTTTGACAACTTTATTGTCAATACCCTTCGCATCGACAGCAGTCTTATCATCAGCAAACAAATGACTGTCAACCCAACCATATTCAACATTCTCACCTTGCAATGATTTAATGAACATATTATTAGGCCCCTGTGTAATTTCTTGATTATTCGGAGTATTCTTTTTTAACGAAGAACAAGAAGATAATATTGAGCACGTTAATACTTTAGTAAGTTTTAAATATCAAGTATTAAAGAACCCCGAAATTTTTTTTCTAGTACAACTCCAACATAATGGTTGAAATTCTAGAAGCGTATTATGAGCTATTGAATACGCTTTTCGTAATTTAAAAAATCCATTTCATCTTGCGAGCAGGCCACAGTTTCACTGGACTGATCAAAAAATCGAAGTACATTTTTTCATTTGTGCCTCATGAGTATTTTTATTCTGAGTCTTTTAATAATGCAGTATTAGGGAGATGCACTAATCTGATAGAGGGCCAAAAAGTGTCGTCAATTAACTTTATGGCCCAGGTTGAAATGATTCGTTCGTTTCCATTGTTATATCAGAAGTTTCGACTTCACTTTCTGTCGGATAGATCGGTGATTCTGGCTCATCGTCGTTATTATTAGGTTCTTCAATAAGGGTTTCACTTGGGTTTACATACTCATTATCTGGCGGTTGGTTACCATCTTCTGTCCACGCTGGAACATCGGCCGGCCCTATCGGTGAACTCTCTGTAAATGGTAATGGTTCCCAATACTGATAAAATAGTTCTGTTATTTCAAGTGAAGTAATTGATTGTAACAAAGCTTGTTGTTTATCAAATGCGCTAAAATTATTTGTCTCAATTAGATTTACATATTTTAGGAGTAAAGATTCAAAACGAAGTCTGGCAGTGTTATCACCACTATTTAATCTTACGATTATGATATTCAGTTTTTCTTCAAGAACTATGATGGCCCTATCGAGGTTGATAAGTGATAGTTCGTTTATCAGAAATAGTTCCTCTTTTAGATGTTGATCAAAGTTACCAATTTTTAGAATTTGTTCAATCTCATTACTGTAGGATAGGTTATAAAGTTTTTCATACTGTGCAATGGCCTCTTCCGCTGGTGGGAGGGGTTCCACATCTTTTTCGGACTTATATTGATTAAAAATTTTATGTGATAGTAGTAGGTGATAGTAGTTGTTCTTGTCCAAAAAGAGTTCGTAGCTTGAATCAGCAATTGTTGGAAGTTCTTGATTTTGAGACGCTGGTAAGCGTTCAACTTCTAATGATGGTTGCACGTTGGGTTGTGGCATTTCAGATTTAATATTTTTAGTAATAAAATTGTCTTCAGATAGTTCTCCTGAAAAAAAATACTCTTTTATTCCCCACGCTACGATTAAAAAGATAGGTAATAATAGTAGAAATTTTTTAATAGATACTCCGCTTTTGTTGTTGGCCAGTATGATTAATCTTCAACAACTTATAGCGATTAACTGATCGGAAGAATTTGATATAAAAATTAGAAAATTTACTTGGCCAAAGGCCGACAAAAAAGTTGGTTGCATGATTTTTTTTTGACAACGTAAATATTAGTACTTAGCTCATAATAGAAGCAGTGTCAAAGTTTCAATCTGGCAAAGAGATAACGGAAAGCTCACTGTAACATTAACTGATACCCCTATTTTTATTACGAGTAATTAAGTTTTTTTTGTCGAGAATCTAGTGTTTGAAATTGTCAAAAACTTTGCGCATTATTGAGACAATGTTGTCAACTGTTCCTGTATCTAGAATTAATGCTGGTTGAATCCTAAAGTGTGGTGCGTAGCTCATGGTGAGCAGTCCTCTTTGTAGAAAAGTGTCAAAAAGTTTTGAGCATTTTGCTTTTGCTAGAGGTTCTTTTGTTGCTTTATTTTCAACAAGCTCGATTCTTATGAAGAGACCTCTCCCGTCAACTAGGCCAATAAAAGGGTATTTATCTTCAAAAGGTTTTAGTTGATCTAAAAAATATTTACCAACTATTCTAGAGTTCTCTACTAAATTTTCGTTTTGAATGATCTCAAGAGATGTATTTGCCGCTTGTGATGCTAAAGGATTGCCGCCATAGCTTGAAGATGATCCAGATGGGTTACCCCATGGTTTTGTTTTTGCAATTTCTTCTGTTGTAATTAGTCCGCTTACAGGGAATCCACCACCAAAGAGTTTTCCAACTGTCATAATATCTGGAGTGACTCCACTGTGACTTGTTCCCCAAAATTTGCCTGTTCTTCCAAATCCACAAATCATTTCATCTGCTATGAAAAGGGCATCTAGTTCCTCGGCCATATTTTTAATAGCTGGAAGGAAGTCATCAGGTGGAATGATATTTCCTGCTGTTCCCTGCATCGGTTCAGCGATTATCGCCGCAACCCCTTTTGAGGTGTTGTTTTTTAGTTGATGTTTTGCTACGTCGACACAAGCAAGAGAACAGGTAGGATGCTTCATTTTTAATGGGCATCTATAACAATCAGCATATGGTATTTGGTGACAACCAGGAGCAAACGGGCCGTACGGTTTTTTAAAATCAGATCCCATTAGTCCAAGGGTTCCGTGAGTTTTTCCATGAAAGGCCCCATTAAAGCTGACCATTTCAAACTTGCCAGTATAATCTTTCGATAATCTTATTGCGGATTCAACAGCTTCACTTCCACCTGAATAAAATTGTACTTTATTTAGCTTACCTGGTGCTACTTCTTGAAATTTAGTTAAGAATTCTACTCTTGCTTTTGAGGTAAAACTACCAACACTTGCTTGCTCTAGCTGTTCTTTCATTGCATTTACAAAAACAGGATGTGAGTGGCCTAGGCCGTTTACTCCGATTCCTCCAATGATATCTAGTAACTCATTGCCATCAACATCTGTTACTACGTTGCCTTCTGCTTTATCAACAACGATCCCAGACATTGTTGCAAAACCTTGTAGGCCATCGGCCAAATATTTATCCTCTTGGGCCCTAAGTTGTTTTGATTGTGGGCCTGGAATATTTGTGATTACTTTTGCATTTTGAACGACGGGTTGTTTTTTTGACATAGTCGAGATACCTTGTGTAGATTTTAAATTTAGATGAACAATAGCAAAAACGACGTACAAAGGGAATAGGTATGCAAGGGATTATATTAGCAGCAGGAGATGGTTCTAGGTTAAAACAGGTTACGCTATATAAACCTTTTTTACTTTTAGGGAATATTCGCCTCTTAGATTATGTTCTCGGCCATTTTCTTGATACTAACGTAGACAATATTTATATCCATTTTAATGAATCAGAAAGAGCGATGGACTTAAGTAAGTTTCAACTAATAGGCGATAGAAGAATAAAATATGGTTTTTTAAGTACCAAAAGCTCATTTCATACATTGAATTATGCGATTCGACATGGCCTTTCTTCATTTAAAGATCATGTTTTAGTTTCGATGGTAGATACGATTTTATCGAAACATGATTTTGAGAGATTTATTAAATTTTGTGAAACATTGAAAAAAAATGAGTCGGCCATTTTGGTAACGTCGTATATCGATGATGAAAATCCTCTAACGGTTACGGTCGGTTCGGATGATGTGGTTACAGAGTTTCAAATCCCAAAAGAAAAGGCAACTGTTGTGACATCTGGTATGTACTACTTTTCTCCAGAGATAGTGCCTTTGCTTGCGCTAGCGCAGGAACAAGATATTAATAAAATGAGGAATTTTTTAAGTTTATTGCTAAAAGAAAACCATATTATAAAAGCGTTTCATGTTGCGAAAACGATGGATGTTGATAGGCCAGAAGATATTGATAAGGCAATCCATTATATCGGAGAAATAAATTGACCTACTATAACGATATTCGTTCAATTGTGTTTGATTTTGGAGGAACCCTAGACTCTAATGGTGTTCATTCGAGAACTCTTTTTTTTGAAGCTTTTTTAAAATATAATTGTGTGGGCATTGATGATGGTAATAAATTTCAAGAAGCTTATAGTTATAGCGATCAGAGAGTTATAAAAAATAAAGAAATAGTTGGCTCCAACTTATTTGAAATGAATTACAGAATGTGCCATCATATTTTTGAATATTTAAAATTAAGAGAGGACGTACAGGTAAGTAAACATATTACTGAGGTACAATCTCAACACTTAAAAAGTAATAAGTCCTTACTTGAAGAGCTTTCAAAATATTTTAGGCCAGGCATAATTTCAAATTTTAGTGGTAATTTAGATCTGATTTTAAAAGAGTTTGAGTTGGCCGATTTTTTCGAATTTACAATCGATTCGTATTATTTTGGAAAATCAAAACCATCACTAGAAATTTTTGAGAGAGCAATAGATATTTTACAATTGTCACCAGATAAAATTTTATATGTGGGAGATAATATAGAAAGAGATATCATTCCTGCTAAGAAAGTAGGTATGAAAACAGCTCTTATTTGTGTAAAGAAAAAACAAAGCATAGCAGATTTTGAGATTTTATCTTTGCAAGAGATTATACCGATTATGTTGTCGTAGTCTCTTCTTTTTGCTTTAACATAGATGGCCAAAGAAGTATGCCAATAATAATCCAAGCTATTTCTACAAAACGGTACATTAATGCTACAGATAAAAATCCACTGCTGGTAATTCCAAGTCCACTTTCCATGAAAACGCGGATACCCTCTTCTCTACTGCCTAATTGGAATGGGATGAAAAAGAAAAGAGTGTCAACTAATGTTCGGCCCACCTCTAGAAAAAGTGCAGAGAGAATATTTATTTTAAAATTTATAAGAAAAAATGCGTAGTAAAATGTAATACCTTCTATAAATCTTGCAACTATCTCTAGGAGCGTGGCAATGATGATTTGTGGTCTGTTTTTTGTATAGAATAGATATGATTGGCGTAAGGCCCATTTTGTTTTTAAAAATAGAGGTCTAAGTCGAGAACTTTTCTTAGGGTATTTTAAAATTTTTCGTAGAAGTAGTTTTGAAAAAAACAAAATAGATAGGCAAAGAATAAAGAAGGTGAAAAATACCGGATGCATAGTTTCTGGTACTTTAAATAACATCGGAACGGTAATCGCTGTAATTAAAAATGCTAGCAAGGTGGCGTAGGTATGAACAATATTATAAACGAAGGCACTGCTGAGTGCTTGCTGCTTGGGTAATATTTTGCGTAACATGAAATATTTATAAGGCTCACCTCCCATTTTCAGAAATGGAGTTAGGTTGTTCCATGAAATACTAATTGTCATCATTTTTAAAAAAAAGATAAATTGCTTAAGGCTTATTTTATTATTGATTCCTGGTGTGACAAGCATCCACGCAAATGAGTACAGAGAGAGCGTCGGGATAAAGGTTGCAATCAAAAGTAATAGTGAGAATTTTGCTGTTTTAAAATCGACTAATATTTGGTTCATACCGTAGTCTTTAATTATGAAATAGATTGAGATTAATCCTACAATTAAAAAGATTACGTTAAGTATGCGTGTTTTTGACATTTCGTTAAGCCTAGATCTCAAGATTCTGAATTAGCTCATTGTCTTTTTGTTTTTGAATTATCCTTCCGAATAAAATTACTAAGTTAAAAATGAGTAGCGAAAATAAGAAAAGTAATTCAGCCTTGTTGATAAGAGCAAGTGTGATTATGGTGATCGTGTGAGCATTTGTTCCAATCAAACGCCAATAAGTTAACATTTGCAAGTTTGTTTTTTTATAATGATACATCGTTTTATTTTTATTATCTTCATTACCTGTTAAAAATGCTCGCATTTTTAATCTTGTGTCATCACTTCTTGTTGAGAGTAGAGATTGTTGCTTAACCCAGTTGCGTCTTAAGATATTTAAAATTTTTTCAATGCCGCTACTTTGTTTTACCGCTATATTCATCTCATCATTTGTAGGATTCCAGTAATCCATTGAAATTTTTCCGTAACCAAAATAGAGATACTCCCTGTGGTAAAAGTCTAAGATTGAGCATTGGTATGAGTGGGCGAGAATAGATAGAAACACTGGAATGATTAGAATAGGGGTTGAATTTAGCTGTATCCAGAAAATACCGATATAAATTGCTATCGTGACTCCAGCATCACAAATTCCATCAATAATCAGTCCGAGCTTGGAGCCATTGCCTGCAAGCCTTGCTAACTGTCCATCGCTGCTATCAAAAATACCAGAGAGAAGAAATAGCATGGATGCCATTATTAGGTGTGGTGTTGACGTTGGAAATTGTCCATATAAAACAGCGGCCATGATGCCAGACACTAGACCTAGAAAAGATAGGTGACTTGGGCGTAGTTTTAGTTTACACCCAATTTTTGCAATTAAAAAACCAAGCGGCCGATAAAAAATGAGATCAAGTTTTTCTTCGGTATCTTTGCTCTTTATGCTTTCACTAAACTCAGTTCGTAATCTGACAAGGTAGGACATTTGATCTCCTCGGAGCGAAATTTACACCATTTTTTACAGATAACGTTTGCCATGTATGGTGTAACGCTCTCATAACATGTTCTAAAAGATGGCCAGTCATTAATGTCAATTAGATAGAAATCTCCATTCTCTGTTACAATAAAATCCCCACCGTAAAAGTCGAGCCCAAAAACCGCAGCAACTTTAAAAGCACTAGCTTTAAGTTTCGCTATATTGATGTGTTGGTTAGATGTTTTTATTTTACCGAGCGCTAGCCTGTCTTGAGAGCTACTCCCCATTTGTCGTAATGTGAAGAAACTATCGCTTACACCATAAAATTTAACAATGTCACCATCGATATGTTTTTGTAGGATAAAAGATTTGATGCCTTTTTCTAGAAGCCTATTTTTAGCTTGATGATAATCAATTATGTCATTGACAAAAACTACATCAGCGTCTTCGACGGAGTGATAGTCGCCACGTTTAACCCAATATCCGCTTGAAAGATCTATTTTTGAAATGAGCGATGGATCATCATTTGAAGTACTTATTTCAAACTCTTCCGGGGCATTAATGTTGTGTCGTTTGAAAAGTCTACTCATGCGAGACCTGAAGCAGTTTCGAATAGAGGTGGTATTGTTAATAACAAGACCACCTTCGCTCTCTATTTGATCTAATTGCTTTAAAGTTTCTAGTCCTTGGGCCATCGTAATATATAAATCATATCCTTTAGGAATCTCTGTGGTAACAGGATTAATTATGCTTACTACTTCAAATTTCGATTTGTCGAGAGCGCCAATAACACTATCCATGATCATAGCATCAGCGTCTATGGCCCTATTGGAGTAATACTTTTCTCGGTATATTCCTAAAGTTTTAATTTTCAATTTCTTCCTCGATTCCATAGTGGACAAGTCCTAAATGGTTAATCAACTCTTCGTTAGCAAAAAATCTTAGCGTGTTTTCAAGTTTCAATAGTTGAAGCGAGAGATCATTGATAGGCCGTAAACCTTCAGCAGCTAGTGGAGCTTTTAGGTAAAAACTAAGCCACTCTTGAATTCCTTTCATCTCCGCTCTTTTTGCTAAATCGATAAAAAGCGCAAGATCTAAAACTACTGGGGCCGCGAGAATGGAATCTTTGCATAAAAAATTAATTTTAATCTGCATAGCTTCGCCAAGCCACCCAAAAATATCTATATTGTCCCAGCTCTCCTTATTGTCACCACGTGGTGGATAGTAGTTAATTCTAATTTTGTGATACAGATTTTTATAAAGATCTGGATATTCCGAAGCATTAAAAATATCTGATAGCACTCCACCTTTACTAATCTCTTTTGATTTAAATGACTCTGGGTCATCTAAAACTTCCCCATCTCTATTCCCAAGGATATTTGTACTAAACCACCCTTGGACACCCAGGACTCTATTCTTTAGTCCTGGAGCTACAATTGTTTTCATTAAGGTTTGCCCAGTTTTAAAATCCGAACCGCCAATTGGTGTGGATGTTTCTAGCGCAAGTTCTTGTAGCGCTGGAATCTCAACGCTAACATTTGGTGAACCGTTAACATATGGAACTCCTTCCATTAGGGCCGCATAGGTGTAGATTTGAGATGGAGAAATTTTCGGATCATTGTTTCTTAACCCCTCCTCGAATTTCTTTAAACTTTTATGGACATCTTGGATCGGGTTATAGGCCTCTGTAGAGGCACACCATACCATAACGGCCCGGTCACAACCATTTTTTGAGATGAAATTTTTGATGTCTGCTCTTAGTAGGTCAGCGGCTTCCATTTTTGTTTTATATGTTTTTTTATTTTCGCCGTTGATATTTTTTATATAGTTTGAATCAAAAACTGCGGACATTGGTCTGATCTTTTCAAGTGGACTTTTAATTTTTTCAAGAAGATTTTTATTAACAACTTCTGCTTTAGCTGCAGCTTCGTAAGCGTTGTCGTGAAAAATATCCCATCCACCAAAAACGATATCATCCAGTGGGGCCAAAGAGACCATGTCTTTTACGACTGAGCTTCTATTTTCACTTCTCTTCCCTAATCTAATTTTCCCCATTTGAGTGTAAGATCCTATAGGTTTTTCCAGGCCTGCTTTGATTGCCTCAACTCCAGCATATAGCGTCGTAGCGACTGCACCCATTCCTGGAGTTAAAATAGCAAGTTTCCCTTTGTGTTTTTTGATCACCATTTTTTTTTGTTCAGCGTTCATACAAGTTTCCTACGTTAGTTTGTTAATACTTATTTTTTTTGAATCTGCATTTGCAGATTGATAGCACTTATTGATAGTTTCGATACAATAATATGAATCGATAAGATCTTTATTGCAGTAATCGTTGTTATGAATTGCAAGTTTAAATTTGTCAAACATTGCATTAAACCATGTGGTATGACTTGAATCCATCCAGTCTGATTTTATATCCACGACGTTGATTTTCCAGTATGCTTTGTGGGAAATATTATCATTTGAATCGTCGGTGTGCATTGTAGCTATTTGCATTTTGTCATCATCAACAGTTATTGCCCCTTTTTCACCTTGCAGTGTATAGATGACCTTCCTTACACCTGCTGTCCACGTTAAGTGAATCTGGGCGCGTTTGTTACCAAAATTTAGTGTGGCATCAAAGTTATCCTCTGTATCATACTTTTTATCCATGTTACACATTGATGAGGTAAGCTCTGTAGGATAATTTTTGAGCCAGTCAAAAATCAGGTATAGACTGTGACTGCCGTGATCCATAGCTATTCCACCACCGCTAAACTCTAGCGATCTTCTCCAGTCTGGTTTCCATTCATCAACACCTTTAGCGTGGGTATTTCTGAAGGTTTGAAGTGTTACTGAACTGATTGTTCCAACCTGGCCAGAATCTATAATCTCATTGATTGCTCTTACTACTGGGGCATATTTGTAGTTGTGACATGGAAACACAACTTTTTTGTATTTTGCGGCCATAGAAAGCAGTGCCTTGGCATCATCAATTGTAGTTGTTAGTGGTTTTTCGCAAAGAACATGAAGATTTGCCTCTAAAGCCTTTTGAGCAGCGCCAAAATGAGCGTAAGCAGGTGAGGAGATATCGACAAAATCTAATTGGTCGGATAATTCATCTAACATTTGATTGTGATCTGTATACGTTTTAATGTTTGGGAAATCGTTTTTGGCAGCTGCAATGCGTTTGGGTTCGATATCGCAAACAGCGATTATATCGACATCTTTATAATTTATACTACGTGCTTTATACGCTGGCACATGGCCTTTTGACGATATAAAACCATACCCAATAATGGCACCTTTTAGCTTCATACTATCTCTCATTTTTGATTAAAGTGTTTGTGTATACTGCAAAGTTGATGAGGAACGCAACAACTTTGCAAAATAAAATAAAATAAAATAAAATAACTTGTTGCGTAGATGGTGTTAATGACTATACAAAACGATAATAATATTTTAAATATTTACCTAGATTCAAAAAACAATAATTCATAACAATTTAGTATGAAACTTTAACAAGAGAGAGGTTTTATGAACATGAACAAGTACGCAGCAGAGGTTTTAAATCGTTTAGTTACTGCCCATCCATGGGAAACAGTATTTCTGGATTCTGTCAAAGAGTGTTTTGAGTTTATCTCGCCACTGTTAGATACGACTGAAGATTACTATAGATCCCACGCACTACTTGAGAATATGGTTGAGCCAGACAGAACAATTACATTTAGAGTTCCGTGGATTGATGATAGAGGAAATATTCAAGTTAATACTGGATGGAGAGTTGAATTTAATAACACTCTTGGGCCGTATAAAGGTGGACTTCGTTTTCATGCTTCAACAGATCTTAGCGTTTTAAAATTTCTTGGTTTCGAGCAAACGTTTAAGAACGCACTGACAGGCCTACCAATCGGTGGTGGTAAAGGTGGATCAAATTTTCATCCAAGAGGAAAATCTGATCGCGAGATTAAAAGTTTTTGTAGAAGTTTCATGATTGAACTTTCAAAACATATTGGGCCAAATGTCGATGTTCCTGCCGGCGATATCGGTGTTGGTGGTAGAGAGATAGGTTATCTTTTTGGTATGTATAAAAAACTTCGTAACAGTTTTGATGGCGCGCTAACAGGAAAAGCGGTCTCTTGGGGTGGAAGTCCACTTCGTCCAGAAGCAACTGGATACGGAGTTGTCTATTTCTTAAATGAGATGATGAAAATCAAAAATGTTGGTCTTGCTGGAAAAAAAGTTGCGGTATCAGGTTTTGGTAACGTCGCTTGGGGCGTTGTTAAGAAGGTAAATGAGCTTGGTGGGAAAGTTGTTACTATTTCAGGCCCAGATGGATATATTTATGATGAAGCTGGAATCTCTGGTGAAAAAGTTGAGTATATGCTTAAAATGAGAAACTCAAATAATGATAGGGTTGAGGATTTTGCGAAAAAATTTAAAGTTAAATTTTTTGCAGAGAAAAGACCGTGGGAAGTCCCATGTGATATCGCGATTCCTTGTGCGATTCAAAATGAAGTGGACGTTGCAGATGTAAAGAATATGGTTAAAAATGGAGTACAGTTTGTTGTTGAAGCTGCTAACCAACCACTATCAATTTCTGCAGTCTCTGAAATCGTTAAAACTAATATCATGTATGCTCCAGGGAAAGCAGCAAATGCTGGTGGTGTAGCTTGTTCATGTTTTGAAATGTCACAGAATGCTAGTTTTACAAGATGGGATGAAGAGACCGTTGATAGAGAGTTAAAAAAGGTTATGCAACATATTCATTCTCAGTGTCATGAGAGTGCAAAAAGCTTGGGCCATGAGGGTAACTACGTAGTTGGTGCAAATACTGCGGGATTTAGACGTGTTGCGGACTCCATGATTGATCAAGGGATTGCATAATATCGTAATTTTTCGAAGAATTATTTTACCGATTATTTCACGAGCAGTATGATAAAAAATACAGCCATCTTGTGTTGTGCGCAAGTTGGCTGTTATTATATGTTGGGTAGAGAGAAACAAGAGGTTTTATGAGATATTTCTTATTTGTTTTTTTGTTTATCGCTTTCATTTCTCAAGCGAGATGTTCAGTAAAGGCGATTGGTTGGATCAAAGATATTGATTCTGAAAAAGGTGTGAGCGGGTTAGAGGTGAGACTTGTGCCCCAAAATAAGGGTATAAGCAAAGAGTTTGTAACAGAGACAGATGCAGAAGGCCTTTATGAGTTTGGTGAGATCCCCGTTTCAAAGTATCTAATTTATATCTCGTCTGGTAGAAGTAGAGTAGCAGAGTCTGTTATTGAGAAAAAAGAGTTGGAAAGAGTTAGTCAGTTTCAGAAAGATATCTACATTGTTGATTAAATCTTTGTTAAAATAAAATAGAGAAGTTTAAATATGAAAGGCCAAGGATGTGTGCTTATGAGAGTGCTTTTTATTACTCTGTTTCTATTTGGGTTTTTATTTGGTTGTTCAGATGTCAAGAAAATTGAGGCCGAAAATAACTCTCTAAAACTTGATATCATCAAACAAAAAACGAAGATTCAAGAGTTAGAAGCATTAATTGAAAAATTAAATAGTGATATCCTTGAGATTAAGCAGGAAAAGTTGGCAGCAGTGAATGTTGTTAACAAAGAAAAGGCGGAGTTAGAAGAGAAAATTCTCACGCTTAAGTCAGATGAAGGTAGTATCTTCAAAAAGATCATGGATCTTTTTGAAGATAAAAAAGATAGGGGTTCACTTGAAGATTATTTGTATATTGAAAAAGAGGGAACTATTTTTTTAAAGATGTTTCCAGATTCGGAGCATGTTGGTGCGATTAAAGATATGTTAGCTGACATCGAAAAAAGAAAAGTTAATTCAAAAGAGATTACGGATGCTGAAAAGAAAATTTATGAAGCTGTTGAAAAACGTAATTATAACGAAGCTTATGGTGAGCTAGAAAAAATTACCCCGCTTATTTCTAAACAACGTCACGCTCGTCATGTCGCTTTTATTGCTACGGCCAAAGACAACCCCATTATCTTAAAAGATATGGAAGATTTTTGGGATAAGGCAAGTACAGGAATGTGGGTTGGCCAAAAATACGCGCTGTATGCACTATGGGATACTAAAGGTCGAAAAATTTGTGATGCTAAAATTGATGGTGATCGCTGTGGTGAAGAAGGGGTTGAGGTAAAGTTTGATTTTGATTCTGGTGGCAACAGTTATTTGAAATATAAGGGAAGTAAAAGTTGCATCAAGTTTATTTTTCGTAGAAAAACTATCTATGTATATAGTGTTTCCTCAGGGGTTTGTTCTTAATATTAAATGAGTTTGATGTGAATAAAAAAAAAGTAGTCTTTAGAGCAATATTTTACGGAATGATCGCGGCCGTTATTTATTTTTGTATCGCTTTTTTTAGTAACCTAAACCACCCATTAGACCTTAGGCTTAAAGTATCTACTTGGCATGGATTTTTTTGTTTTGCAATGACTTTTTGCTCAACATCTTTAATGGAAATGTTTTTTAATTTCCCGAAAAAAATGGTTTATAAATATCTTAGTGCTATTGTTGGTGCAGGGTTAATCGGATTATCTCTTACGATTACGATTAATATTTTGTTAAAGACACCAGAACTTTTCAAGACAGTTTTTTATACATCGCTAACAGCAGTTCCATACTACCTGCTTTTTCCATTACAGTTATTTTTTGAAGAGATTACTAAGCGCGCTCAGGATTTATCTTATAGACGTGATCCTATTGAGCGCTCCTTGGACGTTACCATGTTTTCAACTCCGTATAATATGTCAGATTTGAAACTTGTATTTAAACATAATATTGTTTCTCCTCGAGAGGATTTTCGTGAATACTCAAAAAATTTGGAAGAAGATTTTACGCTCTCAACTAATTTTACTCCAAAGATGAAGTTAGGTTTTTTAGGTGATTTGATGCCGATGTATAAAAAAGAGCTTCTCTTTTCGGATGAGGTTAGATCATTTTTTAGTGATGTAGATTATTTGGTTGCTAATTTTGAAGGGACTCTTAAAAATGATAAAAAAGTTTTTTTGGCCCAGGCCCATAATGAAAAAATTTTAGATAACCTAACGGCGTTATTTAATCCTCAAAAAATTATTCTTTCCGTTGCTAACAATCATGCTGCTGATTTTGGTTATGAAAATTTCCTTCGCACGTGTCAGACATTAAGAGCGAAAGGTTTTCTTGTTATTGGTGGAAAGGATGAGTCAGGAATAACTGTAGAAAATAGTATCCATATTGCAAGCGCTACAGAGTGGACAAATCAGCCACATGGTTACCTCTCATTTTTGGAAGATCACAAATCTTTTATTGATTCATCTGCAAAATGTAATATTCTTTTTCCTCACTGGTGTCATGAAATGGAAAAGTATCCACGGCCACGTTGTATTGATAGGGCCAAAGAGATGTTAAAAGATTGGGATGCAATCGTGGGCCATCATTCGCATATTCCTGGGGTGGTTACCTCATATAAAATAGGCCCTACTCACAAGCTTGTTGCTTACTCGTTAGGAAACAGTGCTACAGGGCTTTTTCGGCCTCGATATCGTTTGGGCCAAGCTTTGAAAGTTGAGATCGGGCCAACTTTAGATGGTATGAAGTGGGTAATAGGAAAATGCCAATACAAATACACAAAGCTAGAAAAAAATGGTGTTAATAAACTAATGCTTAGATGCTAAGTACTCTTCATAATTTCCAGGAAAAACTCTGATTTCACCTCTGTCAACTTCCATGACTTTATCTGCAATTTGATGGAGGAAATATCTATCATGACTGACAATCATAATTGTTCCAGTATACCGTTTGAGTGCGTCTAGAAGCACCTCTCTAGAGTTAATGTCTAGATGGTTGGTTGGCTCATCGAGAATCAAGAAATTGTTTTGAGATGATAAAAGCCATGCTAAGAGTATTCTAGCTTTTTCTCCGCCTGAAAGATGGTGGATTTTTTTAAAAACCTCATCTCCTCTAAATAAGAACGATGCTAAAATATTGCGGATAAGTCCGTCGCTTGCTTTAGGTAGTCTACTTCTGAGTTCGTCAAAGACAGTACTATTTTGATTTAGTGATTCATAGGATTTCTGGCCAAAGTGGCCAACAACAATACTTGGCCCAAGTTTAACTTCACCACTAGTTGGTGTTGTGAAGCCAGCGATGGTGTTTAAAAGAGTCGATTTTCCAGCACCATTAACACCAACAACTGCAATTTTTTCTTGTCTGCAAACAGTTGTGGTTAGTCCACTAAAAATATGATTTTGAGTTCCACTAGTATCAACCCATGTCTTAGATAAGTTATTGATGATAACGACATCATTTCCGCCTCTTGGAATTTCTGGAAGAAGGATGGTCATTGAATCATCATCTTTTATTAGTTCAACCCTGTCGATTTTATCAATCATTTTGACTCGTGATTGAACTTGGGCCGCATGTGATGCTCTTGCTTGAAAGCGAGCGATAAATGTCTCTTCTTTTTTTAGCATATCTTGTTGGCGATCAAACTCTGCTCGGTTCTGTTTTTTTCTGATCTCTAATTCACCTAGATAGTATTCGTAATTCCCAGAGTAGGTTGTAGTTGTCCCTCTTGCGACCTCAACAATTTTTTTGACAACTCTATTCATGAATTCTCTATCGTGGCCAGTCATAAGGATCGAGCCTTTGAAATTTATTAGCCATTTTTCAAGCCAGAGAATGGTCTCCATGTCTAAATAGTTTGTAGGCTCATCCATTAAGATTAGATCAGGCATTACGATAAGAACTTTTGCTAGAGCAATTCTCATTTTTTGGCCACCACTAAAATCTTCAATAGGTTTAGTATGGTAAAGTGGAGCTATGCCGAGTCCTGTTAGAATTTCGGCACCATTTGATTCAAGTTCATATCCTCCAAGTTTTTCAAACTCGGTTTGAACATCACCCATTTTATCTAAGATCTTATTCATCTCCTCTGGATCAAGGTTTGGATCAGTTAGTTTTTCTTCAAAGGTTTTAAGTTGCAGATGTAGCTCGTTTACCTTAGCGCTACCGCTCATAACCTCCTCAATTGCACTTTTCCCTTTTATCTCATCAACGTGTTGTGAAAAGTAAGCAACTCTAGTTCCCGCTTGGACGGTTATTTGGCCTTCGTCAGGTTTTTCTTCTCCAATTATCATTCTAAAAAACGTAGTTTTGCCTGCACCGTTTGGGCCTACTAATCCAACTTTTTCACCTGGATTAATTTGAAAGCTAGCATTTTTGTAAAGAGCTTCACCGCCAATAATTTTTGAAACGTTAGATATGTAGATCATCTTATCTATTTCCTAGAAGATACATATGGGTGAGTATTGTCTACTCGAACTTTGCAGTTAATAAATTTTTCGATATCTTTAAGAAGTTTAACCTCTGTTTCATCACAAAAAGAGATAGCTATCCCATCTCTACCGGCCCTTGCTGTTCTTCCAATTCTGTGGACATAACTTTTTGGATCATCAGGTAGATTGTAATTAATAACATGACTAACTTGAGGAATATCAATTCCTCTTGCCGCAATATCAGTTGCTACAAGTACTCTAATTTTTTTTGCCTTAAAATCTCCAAGTGCTCTTTCTCTTGCCCCTTGCGATTTATTACCGTGAATAGATGCTGAAGAGATGGACTCTTTTTCTAGGTATTTAACAATTCTATCTGCACCATGTTTTGTTCTAGAAAAAACTAGAGCGCTTTTTATAGAGTTGTTTTTTAGGATGCTTCTTAATAGTAGAGGTTTATTTATTTTGTCTACTAAGTTAATACTCTGTTCTATTTTTTCTACAGTTGTAGCTTCAGGGGTTACCTCGACTCGAACAGGGCCAGTTAGGAGTGTGGAGGCAAGATGTGCAATATCACTTGGCATGGTTGCTGAAAAAAGTAGAGTCTGTCTTTTTGCCGGTAGTTTTGAAATAATTTTCTTAACGTCTCTGATAAAACCCATGTCGAGCATTCGATCAGCTTCATCAAGCACAAAAACTTCAAGTTGTTCAAATTGGATGTGGCCATCACTCATTAGGTCTAACAATCTTCCAGGTGTCGCGATTAGTATATCTACCCCTCTTCCCATTGCCATAACTTGTGGCCGCGCGCCAACGCCGCCAAAGATTACTGTACTAATTAAGTTCAATCCTTTGCCATATAACGTGATGTTCTCTTCTATTTGAGAGGCAAGCTCTCGTGTTGGAGTTAAAATTAGGGAACGAATCATTGCTGGTTTTGCTTTGATGCGGTTGCTGGCCAGTCTATTTAAAATAGGTAGTGCAAACGCAGCAGTTTTTCCTGTTCCAGTTTGTGCGATTCCAAGTAAATCGCGGCCCTCAAGTAAGTGAGGTATTGCCTGTGCTTGAATTGGTGTTGGGGTTTTGTACCCTTTTTTGTGAAGAGCTTCCATAATAGAAGGAAGCAAATTTAGTGCGCTAAAATCTAACATACATATATCCGTTTTAATTTGTTACCGCCTAATCCAAACACCGGCAGTAGCAAGTAAATATAAGTGTGTTTAGATTAATAGAGCTATCCACTATCTAGAGGATAGTGTCAACGTTTATAAATTTAATTTGGCACAAAACCGTTTATTTGTTACTATTTCGTCAATTCTAAAGTGAATATTTTACAACTTCAACTGTTGCGTCAACGGAGGTTTTATGTCTAGAAAAATGCAAACGATGGATGGGAATATGGCCGCAGCGCATGTCTCTTATGCCTTTACTGAAACGGCCGGGATCTACCCGATTACTCCATCTTCAGATATGGCAGAGCATACTGATAGCTGGGCAGCATATGGTAAAAAAAATATTTTTGGGGAGACTGTAAAGGTTGTTGAGATGCAGTCAGAAGGTGGTGCAAGTGGTGTAGTTCATGGTGCCCTTCAAGCTGGGGCGCTAACTACTACTTATACAGCAAGCCAAGGCCTTTTGTTGATGATTCCAAATATGTATAAGATGGCGGGAGAGCTTTTACCTGCAGTACTTCATGTCAGTGCTAGAACATTGGCATCACATGCATTATCAATTTTTGGTGAGCACTCAGATGTGTATGCTGCAAGAGCAACAGGGTTTGCGATGCTTGCTAGTAGTAGTGTTCAAGAGGTTATGGATCTAGGAGCACTTGCTCACTTAGCAGCGATTAAGGGACGTGTTCCATTCTTACATTTTTTTGATGGTTTTAGAACTTCGCATGAGATTCAAAAAATTGAAGTATGGGATTATGAAACTTTGGCAAAAATGGTCGATTATAAGGCGTTAAAAGAGTTTAGAGATCGAGCGCTAAATCCAGAGCACCCAGTAACGAGAGGTACAGCTCAAAACCCAGATATCTTCTTCCAGGCCAGAGAGGCGAGCAACGTATTCTACAATAAACTTCCTGATGTTGTAGAAGGTTATATGAAAGAGATCTCAAAAGCTACGGGCCGTGATTATAAACTATTTAACTACTATGGTGATGAGAGAGCTGAACGAGTTATCATCGCGATGGGAAGTGTTAATGAAACTATTAAAGAGACGATAGATTATTTAAACGCTAAAGGTGAGAAAGTTGGATTGGTTCTAGTTAGACTTTATCGTCCATTTTCTGCAAAACACTTTTTAGAAGTGCTTCCAAAAACAGTGAAGAAAATTGCAGTGCTTGATAGAAGTAAAGAGTGTGGAGCAACAGGTGAGCCACTATATCTTGATGTTAGATCTGTTCTGTACGACAAAAAAGATGCTCCAATCGTTGTAGGTGGACGTTATGGACTATCATCAAAAGATACAAATCCTGCTCAAATTGTAGCAGTGTATGCAAATTTGGCGCAGAGTGAACCAAAGAACGGGTTTACTATTGGAATTAACGATGACGTTACATTTACATCGTTACCAGTAAAATCTGACATAAGTACAATGCCAGCAGGAACTGTTGAGTGTAAGTTTTATGGACTTGGAGCGGATGGTACAGTTGGGGCAAATAAAAACTCAATTAAGATTATCGGTGATCATACTGATATGTACGCTCAAGGGTATTTTGCTTATGACTCAAAAAAATCTGGAGGGATTACCATCTCTCACTTAAGATTTGGGAAGCAACCGATTCGTTCTACATATTTTGTTATCAATCCAAGCTTTGTCTCTTGTAGTACTCCTTCGTACATGGAGAGATATGATATGCTTAGAGGAATTAGAAAAGGTGGAGTGTTCTTGCTAAATAGTATTTGGAATAAGAATGAAGTTATCGCCCATATTCCAGACTATATAAAAAAACAGTTAGTTGATAATGAGATCAAAATGTATATGATCAATGCGACGAAAATTGCTGAAGATCTAGGTCTGGGAAATAGAACTAATACCATTATGCAGTCGGCGTTTTTTAAACTAACGAACGTTATTCCTTATCAAGATGCTGTTAAATTCATGAAAGATGCGATCGTTAAAACCTATAGTAAAAAAGGTGATGCGATTGTTAATATGAATAATAAGGCCGTCGATATGGGCGCAGAGGGCCTTGTTGAGATTTCTATTGATCCATCGTGGAAAAATTTAAAAGGTAAAATTGGAGTTGCTGCTCCTCATGTTGATGATTGTCATGATACTAAATTGAAAAATTTTGTTAATAATGTTGCGACACCTGTTAACTCTTTAATTGGCGATGATCTTCCAGTTAGTGCATTTGTTGAGGCCGATGGGACTTTGCCAAATGGCACAAGTGCTTATGAAAAAAGAGGGATTGCTGTCAATGTTCCTGAGTGGCAAAGTGAAAACTGTATTCAGTGTAACCAGTGTGCGTATGTTTGTCCTCACGCTTGTATTCGACCATTTTTACTAGATGAGAAAGAGAGTGCTGGTGCTAAGAGTATGAAACTTTTAGATGCTAAAGGTAAAGGTGTTGAAGGGTATAAGTTTAGAATTCAAATTAGCACACTTGATTGTACCGGTTGTTCAGTATGTGTCAATGTTTGTCCATCAAAAGAGAAATCTTTGATCATGAAACCGCTTGAGTCTCAAGTTGGTGAGGATAAAAATTGGGACTATCTTGCGAATAGTGTAACTGTAAAAAAAGTTGATATGAGTGTAACGACAGTAAAAGGTAGTCAGTTTAAAAAACCTTATTTTGAGTTTTCCGGAGCTTGTGCAGGGTGTGGAGAGACTCCATACGTTCGAACTGTGACTCAGCTCTTTGGCGAGAGGATGATGATAGCAAATGCTACAGGTTGTTCATCCATCTACGGTGGTTCTGCTCCTGCTACTCCTTATTGTAAAGATAGTGAAGGAAGAGGGCCTGCTTGGGGAAATAGCCTTTTTGAGGATAATGCTGAATATGGAATGGGGATGGCATTAGGTGTTGATAAACTTCGATCTAGAATTGAACTCAAAATGAGAGAGAGTTTGAACACTGTGTCTTCAGAACTTAAAGGCGCATTTAATAGTTGGTTAGAAGCAAAAGAGGATGGTGATAAATCTGTCTATGCTACAAACGCTCTTTTGCCTATTCTTGAAAAAGATAAATCAGCTGTTGCTAAAGAGATTTTAGATCTTAAGCAATACTTGATTAAAAAATCTGTCTGGATTATTGGTGGAGATGGTTGGGCATACGATATCGGTTACGGAGGCCTTGACCATGTTTTAGCAAGTGGTGAAAACGTCAACGTCTTAGTCTTAGATACTGAGGTATATAGTAATACTGGAGGCCAATCTTCAAAATCGAGCGCAAGAGGGAGTGTTGCTAAGTTTACAACAAGTGGAAAAACGATTGGTAAAAAAGATCTTGGTAGAATGGCAATGACGTATGGTTATGTCTATGTTGCTCAAGTAGCAATTGGAGCAAACCAGGCCCAATTCTTAAAAGTTCTAGCAGAAGCTGAAGCATACCAAGGGCCAAGTTTAATTATTGCCTACGCGCCATGTATTGCTCATGGAATAAAGGGTGGAATGGAGAATATGATCTCTCAAGAAAAATTGGCGGTGGAATCTGGTTACTGGCATCTTTATAGATACAATCCGCTTCTTGAAAAAGAGGGAAAAAATCCATTCGTGCTTGAATCTAAAGGGCCAAAGTTTGATCAGTTAAAAGATTTTATGATGAGTGAAGTTAGATATAATACGCTGACAAAGAGTTTTCCAGATGAAGCAACACGTCTATTTGAATCGGCAGTTAGTGATGCTAAATGGCGGTATGCTAGCTATAAGAGAATGAACGATCACTATTAAGCAAACAATCAGTTAAATTTTGGAGGTGTCAATTTTCTTGATGCCTCTATTACTGATTGGTTCTTTTCCAAAAATTTCATAGCTGGTTTTCTTTGAGTTTTAGTAGAAACATTTTCTGCAATTTTGTTGTTATTCTTTTTTTCAATAATTTGAGTATCTGCTCCTAA
Organism: Bdellovibrio sp.; assembly: GCA_020720455.1. Taxonomy (GTDB): domain Bacteria; phylum Bdellovibrionota; class Bacteriovoracia; order Bacteriovoracales; family Bacteriovoracaceae; genus DYOQ01. Next base: position 11,525 of record DYOQ01000030.1, on the reverse strand, counting down.
AAATGATTTCATTCTGGTTATAAGTTTCTCTACTGCTGGATGATCGACAGAACTATCTTTTGACATGATCTCATATATTGCCTCTTCCACAAATTTTTTAGAAGAAGAGTTATCTCTGTTTTTTGCAAGAGCATGTTTATAAAAATTTTCAAGCCCTGAGTTAAATCGCGGAGGAAGAGAGTGCTCTTCTGTGAAAAAATCTAAGACCATAAAGGCATCCCAATTTGGCCTATTGATAAAACTTGTTCGAACATCGTCAAAAGCAGGAGAGTTCCTTTTGATGAAAAATTTAGAAGGATAAATGAGTGCTGCAATAACATCTTCAGCAAGTTTGTTTTCTTTGCTTTTGTAGGTGAACCGGTAGGCCTCAATTTCTGGAGCGTCTAGTGGAATGAATTTATGAGTTGCGGTCGTTTTATCGGCATCAACTGCCTCTAGAAACTGTCGGTTATTTATATTTAAGAGTGTAACTACTGTTGTTGAATTAATATCAAACAGTTGAAAGAGTTTTTCCCTGAGTTTGAGATTACCAGCAAGGAATGGCCCATTTTTTAAAATAACGTTATGAATTGTTTTTGGAGATACTGAGAGTGTTGATTCTACAAGTGCAGTAATCTCTTCAATAGCTTTTTTGCTAAACGCAATACTACTGTTGTCGCTAAGGGTAATTTTATTTAATACAGGATAGAACATTGGAAATAGAGGATTTCCAATGTTTGCTTGAGAAATTAATGATTTTAAGTTTGCAGGAGGCATGAGAGAGAATGTTACTGTTTGTCCTTGCTTAGTATCGATAATATCTAGTTGTTTACTAGATCTATGTGATTCTTTTTTAAACCGTGGCATCAGTGTCCAAGATTCAGGAATAGTAGTATTTATATCCATCATAAAATATGATGATTTTGCTTGGAAGTTACTATTTAGCGGTTCTACCTTTGGAGCATTTTTGATACTTAGTGTAGTTCCGTTTAAGTTTTTGATCTCAAGTAGAAGAGGAGAAAAAAGAGCAACGGCCGAAAATAGTGGAATCAAAACAGCAGTTGGAATAAATAATTGAACAGCTGTTGGAACGCTAAATCTTGTTCCAGTTATAAACTCTTTAAAAGATCTTTTTTTAATAATGACTGGGAGATCAAAAATGATTAGTGGAGCAGTCATCATTCCTATTGTGGATCTTAAGCAACCTCTAATTCTTTTTATTACGCCAGAATCCTCAGTTTTAATTCTTGCGATTGTAAAACCCAAATTCGTGCCAAATATAAAGTGAGAGACGAAATCAATTGCAAAATAGATAATAAGAAAGGTGATAACATTTTGGCCCGCATTTGAAAAATTTCCAGCAACGAGAGTCCAGTAAGGATTAACTAACTCTACGATAGGAAGGAGCTCGCTCATTGCTAAAATGGTACTTATCTCTTTAAGTACAAGCGCAGAAATTAAATTAAATTGATCAATAAGTTCTGGGTTTGTTTCTGAAACAAACGGAAAAATAACATAGATTGTAGCGTAAGCAATAGAGATATTAAGAAGAGTGGAGATAGACCGCACGAGAATCCAAGGTACACCTGTATTTGCATGAGCACTTAGATGCAGTACTTTTTTCTTACTCTTTGCTCCTCCTGGTTTAAGTGTTGCCCCTTTTTTCTTTGATTTATGGTTGTTGTCTTCAACACTTATTTTCATATTATATAACTCCAATTCTTAGCCAAGTTTGGCATTTGATTAAATTATACTATGGGTGGGTTTTAAGAAAAAGTCGGCAACTCATTGCCTATAGTGAGAAATCTATATGTAAAAGAGAGGTTAGGTGGTTTTGTCGTGTATTGGTCGGGCCATGTTTGTTGGAGAGGTAAGTTGTTGAATGCTCAATTTAGGTTTAGTTCCGCAAAATGGTTGAATTCTAACTGGACACTCTTTTATATTGCAAACTTCACATTTTCTCTGCCTACATGGATCTAGATGAAAATGAATTTCACCATCAAATGTGTAATCATTGATGACCAACTCTTCAAAACGCTCGCTCTCTTCATGGGCAAACTTTACTGTCCAAAAATCTGGAATATCCATGTGAATATTTACATGATGAAATCTTCCCGATCTAATTACTCTCATGTAATGAAAATCAATAATCCCGGTGAACATATGTTTTTCTAGAAGCATTGCTAGCTCTTCCGTAACCCCTTTATCTTCTGCATCCATTAGATCTTTTCCTGAATCTTTTAGAATCATGCCTCCTTGATAAAAGAGTAATCCCCCTAGAAGTATTGCAGTTGCAGGGTCAAGCCAAGATAGGCCGGTAAATTTGACAATAATTAAACCAACAATTATTCCAATACTTGTTAAGCAGTCACTCATGACATGGGTACCACTAGCGACTAAAGCTTTCGAGTTATACCTACTACCTATATTTTTTAAAAATAGGCCAAGAGCTCCATTAATTAGGCCAGCAAAAATGACAAGAATCATACCAAGATCGATCCCTTCTAGTTCTCCACCGTTGATTAAGGCGCTAGTACTTTCAACTACAATTAAGATACCGGCAAACATGATTGCTCCACCTTCAAATGCTGAAGCAAAAAATTCGGCCTTCCCATGTCCATAAGGGTGGTCAGCATCCGCAGGCCTCGCAGAAACGATGACTACGCTAAGTGAGACAATAGCGGTTACTACATTGGTGATATTTTCAAGTGCATCTGATAAAATTGCGTGTGAGTGTGTAATATTGTAAGCGTAGAATTTAATTATACAAAGAATTAGAGCAACAACTAATGATATTATCCCAGCAATGATTCTGATTCTATTTTCGCTCTTTTCTAATTTTTCCATTTCGTTACCTACATCTTAGTTTGCACTAACTCATTAATATATTTTGACATGATCTCTGAAGCTTGTTCGTAGTATTGATTGTTTGGGTATATAGAATCAAGAAAAAGATCCTCGTTCCAGTATTGTTGGTAAACAATGCTATCGAAGTCAAGTAGCTTTGCTCCTAGGCTTTTTGTTTTTTTAGAGATTATTGCATTAAATATAGGACTACCTCTCCAACTGCTACAATCAAGTGCAGCAGATGTTTTTAGAGTTTTGAGTGCAGCTCGATTATTTCCAGTATATTTAAATAGTTTTCCAAGCCAGAAAAGCACTTTGGAATTTCCAACTGCGACTTTTGATAGTTCATCTGCTTCTACAAAAGCAGTTTTATAATCGCCATTACTAAAAAGCTGTTCGATCTCATCTAGCTTTGATTCAACACTAGGAGTAGTTGCGTTTGCGCAAGTTGATTTAGCTGGTTCTAAGTAATTTATCGGAGTGGTGACAAGAATAGGGTGGGATTTTCTTTTTTGAACTAATTTTATTAGTTGTTCAACCTCTGTTTCATATAGTTTGTATTTTAATTCCATATTAATCTGCATTTTAGCACTAGCAAAAATTTCATCACTCTCTTTTGCTGGACTGTTTCCATCGATAGTTATAATTTGAGGTCTTGAGTAAAGCAATCTAGAAAGAAAAGGTAATGCCATCATTGCCGATACTAGAACTGGGTCTTTATAAATTTCGAAATTATCTTTGATGATTTTCTTGTCACTTACATTGAAGTGTGTTTCATAAAGTTCAGTACTAGCACCGTGGTAGATTACAATGGGGGGTAATTTTTTCAGTGCTTTTAATTTCGCAATCGTTCTGTATATTGGTTCGTTATCTTCACTCCAATCATAGAGTTTAAGAGTGGTAGTTAAATTTTTCGAACCTTCACTTAAAAATAGATCTTTAAATTTAGCAAAATATTTTCCCATTCGATCACCAACTATTAAGACATTTGAGTCTGAAATTTGCTGGTAATCGAGAGGAAGGCCGTAGCTAACTTTATATGGGTAAGGAATTAATGTCTCTGGATGAGAGTAATTATCTAGATAGTGAGTAACAAGCAATATAAAAGCACCTAAAGCAAAGAGTGTTGTGTAAAGTTTGTTACCCATATTATGAAATTGTAAACGTTATTTGACTTTCTGGAAAGCGTATTTTGTGCTAGGTATTATTCTTAATAATAGGTAGTGATTTATGAGCAAGGAATTACCAGAGCTGCTTGCACCTGCAGGTTGTCTAGAAAGATTAAAAATAGCGATTAGCTATGGTGCAGATGCTGTCTATCTTGGTGGCCAAAAGTTTGGTCTTAGATCAGCTGCTGAAAATTTTACATTTAAAGAGATTGAGCAAGGAGTAACATTTGCTCATAAAAGTAGTAGAAAAGTTTATGTAGTTCTTAACTCATTTCTTCATGATAATGAGTTAGCTGAGTTGCCAGAGTTTTTGAGGGCGATAGAAAATATTGGAGTAGATGCTGTAATATGTAGTGATCCGGGTGTAGTTAAAACGGTTAAAGAATTTACCAAGCTAGAGATTCATCTTTCAACTCAGGCAAGTTGTAACAATGCCTTTAGTGCACGATTTTGGAAAGATTTAGGTGTTGCTAGAGTGATCCTTGGCAGAGAGTGTTCCATTTTAGAGGCCGCTAAAATTAAAGAGCAGGCACAAATTGATGTTGAAATTTTTGTTCATGGTTCGATGTGTATTGCTTATTCAGGAAATTGTATTATTTCAAATTTTACAGCGGGTAGAGATAGCAATCGCGGCGGATGTGCTCAGAGTTGCCGTTTTGAATACGCTATCAAATCACACAGCGAAGCCTTTTCAAAAAATAGTTTTTTTCTTAGTTCGAAAGATCTTCTTGGAATTGATCATATTGAGAGCATTATTAAAAATAAAATTAGTTCCGTTAAAATTGAGGGCCGAATGAAAAGTGCACTGTATCTTGGTACAGTGGTGAAAACATATCGGGCAGCTCTAGATAGTTGTGCTAGCGATTGTGAAGCTAATCAAGAGATGTTGTTATGTTTAAAAAAGGAGCTCTATAAAGTAACACATCGAGAGTATTGTGATGGAAATCTTGTTAAGGTTGCAGGCCCTGATTCAGTTTCAGCAGATCGAGAGAGTGAAGAAATGAATTATGGAATGGTTGGTGTGGTAATAGATACAACGAGTAAGGATACATTTTTAATTGAGGTTAGAGGGGTTTTTAAAAGAGGAGATCTCTTAGAGGTTATTCCATTTGTAGGAGAACCAATTCTTGTTGGTAGTGATCAAGCAGTGGGCCCTTTTGGCGAAGAGATTGTTAAATTTTCGCCGAGCTCACTTGTAAAGTTACCAAAAGTCGCAGGTATTGAAAAACTAAATATAGTCAGGATAAAACTGTGAGCAATATAGTTACCTATATCCAATCTGAATCTGACCTTGAGTTATTAAAACGTTTAAGAATAGACTTAGCGATTTTAGCGATGAGGCCATTTGCAAGAGATGGAATTAGTTTTGATGAGGGACTTAAGCTTATTCGTTTAGCAACTGCTAGTGGGACTAGCATTTCTCTTGAAATGGATAAAATATATACTCAAAATGAGTTTGAAATTTTTAAAGATGATTTGAAAAAACTTTCGTTTGAAATGATAGCTTCCTTAAGGGTTGCTGATCTTGGTGTTGCCAAATATATTATGGAGTTTTACCCGTTTGTAAAACTAGAGCTCTGGACAGAAGCAATCGGTTCAAATGTTACAGCTTTAATTGAGCATGAGCGCTACTTTGGCCGTCACCTTTCAACGCTTATTTTATCTTTGCAACTTTCCAAATCGCAATTAGCTAATTTCTGCACAAACATTAGTACAGATAAGGAGCTGTTGGTTCTTGGCCGTATTCCAATTTTTTATTCTCCAAGACACTTGTTAACAGGGAGAAGTGATGCAGACTGGATGGAAGTAGCGATGGCATCTAGTGAAGAGACTCCTCACTCTGGATTTAGTGTTGTAGAGAACAAGAACGGAACGCTTATGTATAATCCCAAAGATATTTTTCTCGTCGATAAGCTAAGTGAGCTAATGTTAATGGGTGTTGAGAGATTTAGATTAGACTTAAGGCATTTGAAATTTGATGAGTTAGAAAAACTTCTGCCAAAAGTTGTTTCTAGCGTTAAGGATGGTGGTGATTCTGATTGTTTAAAGAAAGAGTATCCTCGAAAGGTAATTAGTGGGTATTACAACGCAAACAAGAGTGATGTTCTCTTTGCAAAACTTAAAAATCCTAATTTAATAAGAGATGATTCAATATACATAGGGTACGTGGTCAGTTCACTTAAAGGAAAATATTTAGCAATTGTTGTTGATGGTGAATATAGTTTAAAAATTGGTGAGCAGGTGAAGTTTGTTACACCTGAAGGGAAAACTGTTAAATTAGCTATCGGTACGCTCTATTTAGCTGATGGCAATAATGTCTTAACAGTAGCTGAAGGGGTTTGTTTTACTGGCCATATAAAAGGAATTAGCGCTAAAAGTACAGTTTCGATACAAAGATTCTGATTTCAGCTAATTACAATTACAATTACAATTACAAGTTCACGCACAAGTTCCTTCTATTTATGCAATAACGCCGCTCAAATATAAAAAAACGAGGTACTAATTGTTGCGCATTGCCCAATTGTGTAGATTGGTATATTCTAGATTGTATCCGGCGTAAGGAGAGATGCTATGGGATATTTAGTTATAAAAGTGTTTGCATTATTTTCTGTCATTTATATCCATGTAGTATATTCAGAGATTACCATGTTGGATAATTCTGATAAAGAAGAGGTGCAACGTTGTTTAGCGAGGAATGTAGAAGATCTAACGAAGCGTTTAGATGATTTCACTATTTCAAGCAGTGAGCTTAAATGTTTAGAATTAATTGAGGATTCTAAGAGACAGGAAAAATCCTCATCTCAAGTTTATCAAGGAAGACAACATGTAACAGAGATGGCCTCCTCTATAGGTGATTCCGTTAAAGATGATATTTGTAAGGATGTTAATAGAGTTGCGCTTATTGAAAAAGTAAATTCTATAAAGCAAAAAAATAGTGATAAGTGGAAAAAAGTCCCCACCTTTCTTTCTGCTAAAGATATGTATTGTGCTGATCTTAATGGTGATCAGTTAGATATTTCAGGTAAAGATCTTAGTGATGCAGTTAAAGATGATTCATTTGTTCCAACATGGAAAGTTGGTGCTGAAAATGAGATTGCTATGAAGATGGAGAGAATTAGGAAGAATGAAAACAATAAAGGGCCCATTCTTAATAAGTTTCAGTCCCAATTTAATAATGAACTAATAACAAAAAGTGGATATATGCACTTGATTGCAATGTCTATGATGGGTGCCTTGTGGATGATGCCAGAATCTGTGACGAAGTGGGATAAGTCAGCAGAAATAGGTGATAGAAATATTATGGAGTTAATTGGTGATAGGTGGAAAGAAAATGTACAAGCTGGACCAGTTGTAGATAAAGATGAGTGGGTTGTTAATTATGTCGGACACCCTCTTTCAGGTGCTTATTATTATATGCTTGCTAGAAAAACAGGGTTAAGTAAGTGGAAATCATTTTTCTACTCCACATTGATGTCATCACTTTTTTGGGAGTATGGATATGAGGCGTTGGCAGAAGTCCCTTCGGTACAGGACTTGATCTTAACTCCTATACTTGGCTCTATTTTGGGTGAGATGTTTTATAAATTGACATTGAGTATACAGGCAAATAATGGACAGTTTCTTGGGTCACAATTTATGGGAAGTACGGCAATCTTTTTAATGGATCCCCTTACTCCAATGACTAACGGCCTTAACTCAATTTTTGGTAGTTGTCTTACGTATAGAGTTAAAATGTTTAATGAAGTTCTTCATGATCCTTATGGAACTGATAGTACAACTGGGCCAAATAATGTTAGTGGCATAAAGTTAGAGTTTTCTTTTTAGGAAAACAAAGAGGGCCCAGGCTACGATAAACCATGCAATTAGTGAGATTGCTAACGTGATGTTGACAAATTGAGTGGTCGTGAAAAAAATAAGAGCGATAGATATTAGTGCTTTTCCGAGTCGATAAGAGATCATATCTGCGAGATATTTTGCCCCATATCGTTGTTTTGGTGTCAGAGGGAAATAGAGTAGCTCTTTTGCGGCAGCAAACAAGGAATAATCAAACCCTTTGTAGATAATGAATGTTACAGCGACAGGGAGAAGCATCGTTGCACCTATTCCAAAACCTAGAATTGTTGAAACTGAGTAGATTAAAGGAATCGTTATATGAATCGTTCTTAATGATATACCTTTTAATAGAGGAGGAAGAAGTATTAGTTGAATTAGTAGAGCGACTGTGTTGATAGATGTAAAGATATAACCTAAATATTTGGTTCTAAGAAGATTATCTTGGACGATATCAGCAAAGACGAGGTTAAACTTATAGTTTCCAAGGTTGATAACAAATTGAGTTATCATGACTAGTAAGACGATAGAAAAGACGTATTTAGAAGCACCTCTGATTGAACTAATTGGTGAAACATTTTTAAATTCGTCGTTTTTTTCGCTTGATTCTTGTTCACTGTTTAAATTAACTGTAGCAAAGAAAGTAACAGCAGAGAGCATAATAATTCCTGCTCCTACATAGATGATAGAACCTATTCCGATGTAATTTGTTAGACTGCTAGTTAGTAGTCCACCCAGAATTCCTCCGACGCTACCAAAAACTCCAAGAATGCCGTAATAGCTTTTGGCAAATGAGAGATTTGTTGTTGCATTAAATAGGCCGATCGCTTGGTGAAGCAGTAAAATGATGTAACTCTCTTTCCAAATATATAGAAAGTATGCCCAAATTTCGATACCGCTTGAGAGTAATTTTTCCCCAACGATAAAAAACATGAATGAGAAAAGGGCCGTAATAAAATATAGAATTTGGATCGTAATTTTTTTTTGCAACAGATTACTGATGGCGACAAAGATTGTTAGTGCAACTATAGAGTAGAGCCACACTTGAGGAGAGTTTTTAGCGCCATAATTCTTAAAAAAAATTGATGTTGTGGTTGATCTTAAAATTGGGTACGATAATAGCGCTAAAAAATAGGTTATGGAGAGAAATATTATACCGCTCTTCTTAGTTGGAGGAAGTTCTTTGATATCTTTTATAGCTGTTAAAAAATGTTCTACTGGTTTAATCATAATGCAGATAGAATAGTGATATAACTTAAACTTACAAGAAAAAAATAAACAAAGATGATTAATTTATGTAAAAACTATTTGGATGTACGAGGTGATTACGGGCTTAGGTTTTTTGCAGTCATGATCTTTCTCTATAACTGTGCTCTTTTTCTAATCTCTGCTTTTTTTTTCAAACCGCAAATGTTGGCACTTCTGCCATCTCTTTTGGCAATTTTGTTTTTGTTTGTTCATGGCCAAGCTGCGAAAGTATCTGGAGTAAAGCAACTATTATCAAATGCGATCCTCGTTTACGCAACGGTAGCGTTAAACTATGTTGTAATTGGTCTGATGGATAGTTCAATTGGTGGGCTCCCTCGAATGGATACTATTTGTGCTGAATTTGATTTTTTACTTTACAATATCCCCGTAGCTTTAATTGTAGAGAAATGGGTGTTACTACTGCTTGGAAGTTATCAATTTCTTTTTTATGATTTTCTTTTAACTATATATTTTGTCTATTTTATTTTTCCAATGATCGGGATGTTTTTAGTTTATAGGTACTACGTTGAGACATCAGAGGGGTGGCAGATTTTTAGTTACCTGTTCTCTTTTATTGTTAGTTATATGATTAATATGATTTTGTATCTGGCAATTCCTGTTACTGGCCCTCAATATTTTTTAAAGGATAGTTTTAGCTCTCCACTTTTGCTCTCTCCATATGGCCAATTCTTATTTGATAATATCAAGTCAGGCCAGCAGACGTTAATAGATTGTTTTCCTAGTGGACACGTCTGGATTACGGTGCTAGCTACGATCTGGTTATTTAATATAAACCACAAGTTTAAATATCTTGGACTTTTTATAACGTTTTCTATGATCTTTGCAACTCTTGGACTACGTTTTCATTATACATTAGACTTATTGGTGGCCATCCCTATGGCGTTTATCGTATTTGGGGGAACGCTAAAATTTAGTAAATGGTGGGTTGGATAATAATGAAAAGTTGGTTGTTGACAATTTTTTTTACGGGGATGATTATGTCGTATATGGAAGCTCAATCAGCATCTATGCCTTCAAATGTTAACTGGTATCGAGGTAAAATCGAAGCTGCTTTTGATATGGCCAAAGAAAAGAATAGGCCCCTCTTTCTATATTGGGGTGCAGTTTGGTGTCCTCCTTGTAATAAAATGAAAAAAACTCTTTTTGCTACTGAGGAGTTTAAAAAAGCGGTTGCGGGGTATATTCCTGTGTATCTTGATGGAGATGATGTATCGGCCCAAAAATGGGGAGAAAAACTTGGAGTTAGAGGTTATCCGACAATGTTGATCTATTCCGCTCAAGGAAGCGAGTTAATGAGGTTGCCGATTGGAGCATCTTTATCTGAGTATGTAAGCTTGCTTAATTCGATAGAAAAAAGATCAAAAAATATTAAGGATGTTTTAAATGATATTCTTGCAGGAAAGGGTTCGGAGAGTGATTGGAAAATATTTTCTAGCTACTCTTGGGATCAAGATTCTGAGGCAATTTTAAAAGATGGAGAGAGAGTTGGAACGATTAAAAAAGTTTTGGATCTGTCGTCGACTCAAAGTTGTTTAATAAAAAGTAAAATCTTTTTCTATTACTTGTCTTTGCTAATTTTAGATAAAAAAAATGAGATATCAGCAGATGAGAGAGCAACATTAAGAAATGAGTTTTTGAATTATCTAAGAATACCTGATGTCGTCTTTAGTAATTTTGAATCGATTGTTTACAATTGTGTAGAGATTCTGGACGCAGTAGTCGAAAAAAAACAGATCAGTGAGTTTGAAGAAACTATTATTAAGTCAATGGCAAACCTTAGAAATAGTGACAAGCTTAGTTTAGAGCAGCGAGTTTCTTCTTTTAATCCAGAGATCTCTTTTGCGACTAAAGATCAAAAGAAGTGTGAAAAAAAACTTGTAGATTTGATAATTACAGAGGTGCAGTCTGCTAGTAAAAACAGCGTGGACGCTTATGATCGTCAAGATGTTATGAGTAGTGCGATCGATCTTTTAATGAAAGTTGAACAGTTTGAGTTAGCAAAAACATTAGCGTCAGCGGAGACTAAAAAAGCAGTGGCACCATTTTATTTTATGTTAGAGTTGGCGGCAATTGCTGAAAAAGAGCAAAAGATAGATGAGGCCATTCGTTGGAAGGAGCAGGCGTGGCTTACCTCAACTGGTGGGGCCACCCGTTTTCAAATGGGGGCCGGTTACATTACGATGCTTGCTAAATTTAAACAAGATAAGAAAAAAATTTTAGAGTCAGTAGACCAGCTGTTTCAAGAGGTAGAGAAGACGGAAGATTGGTTTCATGGTAGGAGCAAAAGAGTTGCTGTAAAGCTACTCGAAACGCTTGCTATGTGGGGTAACGAAAATAGTGCGGATAAAGATTTTGCAAAATTAAAGAAGAAATATTTTAGTTATATAAAATAGAGTCCTCTCTAAACTCCTCTTTAGTTGAAAGAGGAAG